>JBLILW010000024.1:0-17169 GCA_047638435.1 Urechidicola sp. | reverse complement strand
TAACACTTACCGAAGGAAATAATGCGATAGCGTTAATCTGCAACACAATTGTGACGGTGCATTTCTTGTTTTACTGATTCTAATTTTTGTCCCAATTTCTGGTACTCATTTCAATTTAGCAATCACGTTGCATTTCTTGATGGTCGGCAGATAAGCCTGAAAACGGCCTGTAGCTGCGACCTGCAAAAATTATTGACAGCATACTCGGCACACGCTAATCGCAAACCACAGATTCAATCTGCTCCTGGTAGAATATCCAACCACCGCAAAAGAAGTCCTGTCTCAATAGAGCGCCAAATTAGTTGCAACAGTTGGATTAATACTCACTATATTTGGTTGTATCAAACATAAACCAGATAACTTTCTTATGCGTTAGGTCTGTATATTACTGTAGACTAATTTTTTACATCGTATATATCACTCGCTAACCCTGCCTTTCACTATCGCACAAACTTTGAGTGACCGCTTTGCTGGTATTGCACCCATTAAAGCGCCTATGTTTATTGTTATGGAGTGAGTGCAGTATTAACTACCTGACTAGCGATATAGCAGCTTGAAAGGCTTTACACCTCACAATTCTCTAAAAAGCGACGAATCCTGAAAAGACTGTCTCACTCCCAATAGCCAACCAATAATGAGAACGCTTCGAGCGTTAACTGGCTGCTATATTTGGAAAAGGGCTTTTCAGGTCATTTTAAATCACAAACCGTTAATAATTTTATAAAACCGGCGTTTTTCCCGGTTATAGATTAGATAGTTTTTAAGAGATCCTGTCCTTCTTTTTCCGCGAATACGTTGAGAAACTTCTGAAATTTTCGCCTCAGCCATATTTTAAAAAAACAATTAATAATCAATTAGTTAGATATTTTACACATCTCAATTAGCTTGAGATCTAACATAACAGCGGATGCCTATAGTGATCCAAAAGCGACCCAACTGCGTATAGGAAAAATCCAAACTAGTGCTTTAACAAAAAAAGAAAAAAATCGGCGCTAAATAATGGCCTAAACACTTGATGGCGGGCCATCGTCACTTCTTTGAAGGTGTTCAGTGATTGTTTGCTATAATAAAAAAAATAGAGAGTATATCTGCGTTGAAAAATTTTCGAGACTTAACTCTCAGGGCCAAGATATTTGCCACATTCGGCCTGATATTGCTGACGGTTACAGTGATTGTTGCCTATAGCCTGTACAACTTAAATCAGACCAATAATCGACTCAAACTGATCGTTGAGAGCAACGCCAAGAAAATCAAGCTCGCCGCGCGCATCAACCAGAACCTACTGGAAATCTCACGCGCGGAGAAAAATATCGTGCTGTCCAAAAACCAGCAAGAGATGAATGGGTACGCCGCCTTTACTGAGACTACCCGTGATGAGATGCGTGAGCGCCGCAGTGACTTGCGTAAACTGACGGATACCGAAGGACAACGCCTTTTGGATCACTTTACTCAAATATGGGATCAGTATCTGCTGGTGAACGAGAAAGTTAGGGAACTGACCAGAGTCAATGCCAACGTCAAGGCGAGAAAGCTCTCCCAGAACGAAGCACGATCCGTTTTCGAACAGGCAAGTAACTCAATCACGTCCATCCTAGAACGAAACACTAATGGGGCAGCAGGCCTTATTGATATTAAAAGCCTTCTGGTCAACTCCCAACGCACCCAGCAGGCCTCTCGCATCCATCGTTATCTGGTAGAGATTCAGCGAGCGGAGAAAAATCTAATCCTAGCCAACACACATCAGGAGATGAACGACTACGCCTCGGCCATCAAAAGCTTGCTCAAGGAACTGGGCATGAGCCTGAAAGAACTGACTAAGATAGTCTCTGATGAATCGAAGAGCGACCTGTATCGGTTCAAGGAACACTACGACCAATACGTGCGCCTGAACCAGCAGGTCCAGGATCTCAGTCGTGAGAATAGTAACGTCCGCGCATTCAATCTCAGCATTGGTGAAGGACGGCAACTGATCGACTCGGCACAGACCATCATGGCATCCATCGTGGAACATAACGAGAAAAGTCTGAACCAGCACAAGCAGACCAGTGATGTATTGCTGTCCAAGTTCATTAACAACATCCTAGCACTGTTGGTGGCGATACTGTTCATCGTCACCATCTTGACGACGCTGATTGTGCAAACTATGGGTCAGGGCTTTGAGCGACTGAAAAATGTCACGACGGCCATTGCAGATGGAAACCTGGATATGTCGCTGGGTCCCGTCACGAGTGACGAACTGGGTGACCTGGCACAAGCCATTAGGCGCATGCAGGACTCACTGCTCCAGGTTAGTCGAGAACGCAAAGCCACCGAGTGGCTCAGCACTGGGCTGGTGCGCCTCAATAACTCGGTGGCGGGAGAGCCACTCTTGCACGCGCTGGTCGGCAATGTTATTGCTGAGTTGTGTCATACAGTCGACGCCAATCTGGGAACCCTATACCTTTTTGACGGCCAGGCCAAATCACCGATACTGAACTTGGCTGGCGGCTACGGTTTTAATGCCAGTGACAATCTCGTAACACAATTTCTGCCGGGCGATGGCCTAGTGGGTCGGGCCGCTAACGAACAAGAGCCGGTGGAGCTGGATGACATCCCTGACGACTACGTCAAGATCCGTTCAAGCCTGGGTGAGACACCACCGCGCCACCTGACAGCTATCGCCTTCCATCACGAGGGACAGCTGAAGGGGGTGGTTGAGTTCGGTACCCTGCAGCGGCTGAATGAGATCCAGCGGCACTATCTGGCCGATGCCATGCCCGTCGTCGGCGTGACCATCGGGACAGCACAAAACCGCGAAAAACTGCATCAGGCACTGACGAAAGCCGAAAGCCTCACCGAAGAAGCACAGTTCCAGCAGCATAAGATGGAGGCCCTCAACGGCGAGTTGGAAGAGCAGAATACGTTGTTGGCTATAGAAAAGAAGAATGTGGAGGACGCTAATCGAGCCAAGACTACCTTCCTCACCACCATGAGTCACGAAATCCGCACGCCTATTAACGGAATCGTGGGAATGCTAGATGTACTGCGGCACATACCCCCGGGCGATGATCAAGGCAAGATGTTGAGCACGATCAACGATTCAGCATTTACCCTGATGACTATTATCGATGAAATTCTGGACTTCTCCAAAGTTGAAGCAGGGAAGATCGAGCTCGAAGAAGTCTCTGTCACACTGGAATATCTTCTTGATGGTGTTTTCCAAACGCTGTTGCCAATTGCTGCAAAGAAAAATATCGACCTCATCACATTCTGCGACCCAGAGTTACCACAATATTTGACGGACCCGGGCCGAATCAGGCAGATTCTTTACAACCTGATTGGCAACGCCATCAAATTCACCAATACTACTCCCAAGAATTCCGGCCAAGTCACGATATCCATCGAAACCGGTAAGTCCGCCACCGGCTCAGCATTAACACTATTCAAAATAACAGACAACGGCATTGGTATCGATGCAACAGTACTGCAGGAACTGTTCGAGCCATTCACTCAGGCAGAATCCTCTATCACCCGGAAGTACGGCGGCACGGGGCTAGGGCTGACCATCTGCAAACGCCTGTGCGAATTGATGGGTGGTGAAATCCTAGTAGACAGCGAATTGGGCGTAGGTACGCGTTTTACAGTGGCTCTGCCTTTACAGGCCTGTAGCCAACCAAATTTTAACCGCAAGTTCGTACTTGAAAACACAAGTGTTCTGTTCCTGACAGAAGAAGACAGTGCCTGCGACATCATCAGCCGCTACCTCAAATGTGAGCGATTAGAACTTTGCGAGGTACCTAGCAGCCAGATAGCCAACCTGCCGATGCAACAACTGCAAGGGCCATCAGAATTAGTGGTAATAGTGATAGAAACACAGAACTATGGCAAAGATATTAACACCAAGCTGAAGCATCTTCGTACTCAGTTTCCGGCTACGTTACACCCGAACTTCGTCGTGGTCAGCAGTGGCAGACGCCGGGTCGCCAGACGAACCGCCGCCGACACGTTACAAATCGATTACAGTGCCTTAAGCAGACGAACATTAATCAATATTGTATCCGTTGCAGCAGGGCTGGCACCAGACTCAACAATGTCCAACTATCCGAGTTTACCACCCGCAACGCCTCTCCCAAACATCGTCGAGATCGCTGGTCACGCTAGCTATAGGCTGCTGGTTGCTGAAGACAATGAAACAAACCAAAAGGTCTTCACGTATCAGCTAGGTTTAATGGGGTTAACAGCCGATATCGCCAGCGATGGCGAAGAGGCGTTAAAGTTGTGGAGTGAAAATAGAGACAAATATAGCCTGCTGCTCACCGACTGCCACATGCCTAGAATGGACGGCTACGGTTTGAGCAGGGCTATCCGCGAGCTGGAACAAAATGATAGCAGGTTACCCATCATCGCCACGACAGCAGATGCCATGTCAGAAACTCGCCAGCGGTGCCTTGATGCCGGCATGGACGATTACATCATTAAGCCATTGCGGATAGAGATGCTGTCGGAAAAATTGGCCCGTTGGCTGCCAGAAGGGCAAAAAATGCGCACGATACAGCCAGTTAAAGTGCGCAGCGCGGAAGATGTCGCAACAACGGCCGTCGCCAATGACATCAGCCATGAGGTAATAAACGCGAACGCACTGTGCGAGCTGCTGGGCTCAGACGACCCCAAACTACTAGCCGAGTTCTACCATGAGTTTCTCGAGAGTGCATCGCCCACGATGGAGGACATGTGCCATGCCATAGACGAGGGCAGCGTAAAAGAGGTGAGTGCACTCGCCCACAAACTTAAGTCATCTGTTATCAGCGTCGGAGCACAGGCATTTTACGAATGCTGCCTGCAGATGGAAGCCTGGGGAAAAAGCGGTGACAGTAACGCTCTGAAGCAAAAAAAGGAGAAACTTCAGCTTCATATGCAGCAGGCCCGAGACTGGATACTGCAACATTATCCCAAGGCTGATTAACTTTTGAGAGACATGTAGTGGAATATATAAAAGCAACCTCACCCATTCTCATTGTCGATGACGATGTGTTTATTCTCAAGAGCGTTTCTAGTACCCTCGCTAATTTGGGTTTTGTCGATATCCATTATGCGAATAGTGCTGGGGCAGCTATTGACATACTGGAGCTCAACAAACCACTCATCGAAGTCATTATGCTAGACCTGAACATGCCCGGTATGGACGGGATCGAAATATTGCGAGAACTTGCCAGTCGCAAGTTCAGCGGGGGTATTATCCTGATCAGTGGTGAAGACGAGCGGACCTTGTCTCTGGCGGAAAACTTGGCCCGTGCGAGGCAACTCAGGGTCCTGGGCAGTCTGAGCAAGCCCATCAGGGCCGACACACTGCGTGTATTGTTCGATCAATGGCACTCCAAAAAAGCTAATAATCAGGACATCAGTAGCAAGGACCCAGGCGACAATATAACCAAGGCGCAACTGCGCGCCGCTATCGATGGTAAAGTACTGGAGCCCTGGTTTCAGCCGAAAATCGACACCCGTACAGGGCAGGCTGTGGGCGTTGAAATGCTCGCTCGATGGCCAACACTGCAAGGCAACATTTATCCCGATGTTTTTATACCTCTGGCCGAATCCACCGGATTAGTCGATGCCATGACCTTCATGCTGTTGAGCAAGGCTATGCGGTGGGTCAATCAGTGGCAACGCGCCGGCCTGGATTTTAACCTGGCAATCAACGTTTCCATGGACAGTCTTTACGATCTTACCTTTCCAGAGAGGCTGCTGGAATTAATGTCCGGTAGCGATATCGCTCTGATCATTGAGGTTACTGAAAGTCGCCTGATGAAAGACCTAGTGGCCCCTCTGGACAACCTGTTACGTTTGCGTCTCAAGAAAATCGGACTTTCCATCGACGATTTCGGCACCGGAGGTTCTAATCTAGCCCAGTTACGCGACCTACCTTTCACAGAATTAAAGTTGGACCTTAGCTTTATACAAAAGGCGACTGCAAGTCAGCGTGACCAAAGCGTCCTGCAACACACCATCGAATTGGCGAAAAATTTCGGCCTGACCACGGTGGCCGAGGGTGTGGAGGAAAAAGAGCACTGGGACCTGGTTACATCAATGGGCTGCGATATAGCTCAGGGCTTTTTCCTGGGCCGACCTATGCCGGGTAAGAAAGTGGAACAATGGGCTAATACGTGGCGGCTTCAACAGCAGGTAGCGCCCATCCGGAAAACTGAAGCGCAGCCTGTTAATATCAAAATGCCAACCACCCGCGCAGTAAACACAATGTCAAATGTAGTGGATGATGAGTTTGGGAACCTGAGTATCCTGTTGGTTGAAGACGACCCCTTCATGCAGCGAGCCATCGAACAGGCACTGTCGAATATCGGGCTGGAGAATGTCACCAAAGCTGCGAATGGTCGCGAGGCCCTCGACATTCTAGCGAGTCATGATATCCAATTAATACTGACGGACGTACAGATGCCCATCATGAACGGCCTGCAGTTGCTGCAACAGGTTCGCTGCGGTAATACCGAAGCCGACCGCAAGCTCCGCACAGTGGTCATTACCGCCTTGACTGATGCCGAGACGCTGGGTGTGGCTTTAGGGCTAGATGTCAATGGCTTTCTGACCAAGCCCTTCAAGCCGATTACAGTGATCAGGACTATCATGTTGGCCCTGTCTGAAGAAGAGATAGCAATCAGGAGCAAGGGCGAGTACTTGGCCATTACCACTGACCTGGATCTCCTTAGGGTGAATTCGGGACTAAGGGTTTCGACCATGGAGTTGGGGCCAGAGGCTAAAAGCAAAGCAGTTTCGATCCATAAGCTGAGGCCCGGCATGCCATTAGCCCGGGACGTCATCAGTAAGAATGGTAAACTGCTGCTGTCCACTGGTTTCATACTCAACGAGCGTACCATACCCCGATTACACGAGCTAAAAGATATAATTGCGGATGACAGTTTCTACGTGGAGCCCTAACTGCACAGGCTTTCATCTGCCCAGCCGGTAACTGCAACATTACCCCGAGACTGATTAACTTGTTCTGGTCTAATGACAACGGACACTTTAATAAGAGATAATATTTATCAACTATTAAGGTGTGCCAATGGGGCATAAAAAAACGAACAAACGGTATACAAAAGAGTTTAAGGAATAAGCGGTTGCTCTGGTTAGAGACCAAGGCAATTGATTAGTGCTGATGTACTGCATCTTCATCGACGAATGAAGATGCTATTTGAGCGCAGTCGAGATAGCTTAGGTAGCTGGGGAATGATGAAAAAATTACGCGAAGAATGCCTTGAAGTCAATCGGGATGAAGTACGCCACTTGATGTGGCAATTGAGTTTAAAAGTGACTCAGTGTATAGCTTACAAGGTAACGACGAAAAGAAATTGGTGATTAGTAAGAATGATCAGCAAAGTTAATATTTTACTGTGTAATTTAAGCACCGACCTTCCTTGTACATACCATGCATTTAAGCTTTCAAAATATGGTGAGCGGTATTTGGCAGAGCATCAATATCGATTTAATCAACGATTTAATCTACTAAAGCAGAGCTACTTCTATTGGTCCGGATAACTTTATTTACTAACGATACCTGGCCTGTGGACTTGCTTCGCATGGCTGGACATTATTGCTAATGAAGATAATTATTGGAGACAGGGCATATTTGCTTAATGATTGAGTATCGTCCATATGCGTTTATGACAGTTGGGCTTCCTAGATGATGGGAGGATCTCGGCAGCACTTCGAGATAGAAGCAGAGTCTAACGATAAATCGCCACAGCAATAATGACATCCGCCATCACTTCAGGAGAATCCAGAAACTTCACGCCCATATTCGGCGAGCGGGACCAGGCCACGTAAGCACGGTAAGGCCCGAACTCGCCAATTGTCAATGCGATCTCACCGCTTAGCGTGCCTGCCTTGCTAATTTTCAGTTTTGCACCACCAGCTGACAAATTGACGATTGCACATGCGAGCGAAATATTTGGATCATTTGGATTGGATATGTGACCGTCAAGCTTTGTAGCTTTTCGGCTAAAATGACGAAGTTCGGCGCTCATTGTTCTAGTTCCTGATTCTACTGATTACAGAACAAAAATACTCACCTGTCTTAAGCATGTCTTCAACCGTGGCACCTTGTTCTGTCCGTTTTTCCGCTACACCATTATCAAGTATGACAATCAACGAACTTAGTCCCTCTGAAATTACCCCCCAAAAAACATCAGTGCCCTAAGGTTAAATTACTTGAGATAAGCATCGCTTAAATCACTGTCAGTTGAAATAGCATTTGAAAGATAATTTAAATAACTATAAAAGGCCAATCCGCTAATGTCAATCTGCGGAATCCAGTCCAGAATCTATCCTTTTCCCTGTTATTTACTGTAATGCCTGAAATCTCAGACTTCGTTCGCACAACCTTTTGACCACTTTCAACTAAACGTCATCAAAAGCACATAGCTGTGCCTATATATCCTAATGTTAGCCACTCCAAAAATCATGAAAAACTACAAAAGCTGACTGATGGGGACGCTCTTGTTTCGGGAAACGTATTAGGCGATGAAGTCTAGTAACCTTTTTTCTCAAGATGACCCATGATTATGTCGGTCACCACTTGATCTTCGATACACTCTATAACCTTAACGGTACCTCCACAGTGCACTCAGGTTTCTACATGACGTAAATGGAATCCCTAATGTCCTGGTCTCAGGAACAGTCAATATTGAATTCCCTTCTTCACCGAAGCGTACAGGTTATTGCCTTGGGCTTTTCTCTTTGCATTTTATTTTTTACTTGCAGCCTTTTGGCAGACCTAGTGGGCGTTACCAATGTTCGGTGCTTACTGATTTGATTAAAAACGCCAAGAAATCGTGTAATATTGAGTTTTTTGGGTACCAGTGAGGCCAGTTACGCTATGAAACCCAATGGTTCAAAGATGGAATGATTAGTCCCATCACTGCCATCTCCAGTCGGCCACAATTGCGGTACTCTTCGAATTCGTTTTGTACGTAGTGTGGTCGTAATCTAATAGCAGGCATAAAGAAACCTCAATTATTTGATTTACCCAAGATTTTCAGTTAAGCCTTGGAGATTAAGTTTGAACTACAACTGCAAAGTCACGTTGATTTTCCATTAAAAAATCTATAGGCCTTTGCCTTCTATTGTTGTATAGCGCCATACTGTGCCAACGAATTAAATACTATCCCCCTATGACGTCAGCATTATCATCATTGACGGTTTATGACTTATTCAGTCTCTGGCTTGACTAGACTGGCTACGTTGACTACGAAATCATTTGATAATAAAGGTTCTGCGGATGCTTAGCTTCGATAAAGAAGTACCATCTCTCTGCCAATAGTCCCATGTATTGAATTAAAAATGCCAATGTGCAAATCACTACTGGTGACTCATTGCTAATGGCCAACAATAAGACAGGGACAATAAAACCGGCTATCAGAAAAAATCGTCTTGCTAGTTGCACAACCGCTGGACCGTAAGTGTGTATAAAGGCTCTGGTATTATAACTACCACCCATCGCACCCTGTGCTAACTGCCTGATATTAGGGTGGTGAATACCGATGGCTGTTTGCAACGTGCTTGGGCTGCGTAGACTTTTATTGCGTCCCAATGAAGCATATCGGGAGGCCAAAGCTAAGACACTAAAAACCATTGCAGTACCCGATATATAGCCAAAAATCTGTGGGTCATAGTAAGCCGCCAGTGCGCTTGCAAGTACAAAACCTGACGCACAGCCCATGAGGAAAAAATTCGAAACGGTAAACGGACTATGCCATTCGCGTAAAAATTTCAGGCAGGTATAAATCATCGCGGTACAAATAAACAGAGCAAAAACCGCTATCATTGCGAAAAAACCTACGACAGTTGCTAGTTCTACCTGATTGCCATTGCCAAGGTTAAACATAATCTGATCATTTCCAGTTAGTTTCAATAGGCTATAAATAAAAATCAAACCCATTGTTATCGGCAGTGCGATTACCTCGCGTGATAACCACGATGTACGCCACATGGTAGCTGCACGCCAGGCACGTTCGGGGTGACCTAAATGGAAAAATGACGCTATTAAACCACCCACTAAAAGCACCAGGCTGATAATACCGGCGAAGCCAGACCCTACTAACTCTTGATTCGGTAGTATCAATAGCAAGGAGAGTAACTCGGCACTGTAGTAGGCCAAAAATAGCCCCTGAGCCACGCCAATTAGGGTAGTGAGCAGAATGACAGATATTGCAGGTTTCATAGTTTAGTATTCATCTAGGTTTTACTTATCAGTGGATTGTGTTACCAAGAGGTAGAGTCATCAAGGGTTGTACGAGTCGTTGGCTTACGCTCGCCTCTGTCCTCTTTATCTAGTGGGTTAGACGAGCGCATCAAATCTTCTTCATGCACTTTAATGTCTACTTTTCGTCGAGGTAGGTAATGGTTTGCTGCCTGTGTACCCCACTCTGGCATGAGTTGATAGCCATTGGACAAATTGATTGCTATTGAGGCTTCGGAAGCAGGATCATGAATATCACCGAAAATTCGTGCACTCGCCGGGCAGGCTAAAACACAGGCAGGTTTACGTAAAGATTCGGGTAATTCCTCGTCGTATATTCGGTCGACACATAAGGTACATTTTTTCATTACCTTGTCTTTTTCGTCGAATTCTCTGGCGCCGTAAGGACAGGCCCAAGCACAATATTCACAGCCGATACACTTGTCATAATCAATCAGTACGATGCCATCTTCGGGCCGCTTATAACTCGCCCCTGTTGGACATACTGGAACACAGGGTGGCTCTTCACAATGCAAGCATGACTTGGGAAAATGAATGGTTTCGGTTTCAGGAAACTCTCCGACTTCGAAGGTTTGAACTCGGTTGAAAAAGTTACCCGTCGGATCAGCGCCATAAGGGTTCTTATCCGCCATCGGGCCTGCTTCTCCCGATGTGTTCCATTCTTTACAGCTGGTGACGCAGGCGTGGCAGCCTACGCAGGTATTTAAATCAATCACTAATGCCAGTTGTGTCATGGTCTATCTCTTCCCAGAGTTGTTTTTAGAGGAACCTTTATTATTAGAGCCTCCATTAAGCAAACCCTTTGCAAAAGATTGCCATAGGCCACGAGCGGGTTCCATGCCAGGTACTCGTTTCATCGTATCAAACTGCGGCGATGTTTCTTTTGGCTCATCATCACCCGCCTTATAAACACGAACGCGTAAATCGTACCAGGCTGCCTGCCCTGTAATGGGATCAGAATTTGAATAAACCCCTTCGCCTTTACCTGATGGGATTTCTTCGCTAATCAAATGGTTTAATAAAAAGCCTTTTTTCGATTCATTGGCTTTGTCATCTAGTGACCAACTACCCGAGGCCTTGCCTATAGCGTTCCAGGTCCAAACTGTTCCTGGCTCTACCGATTCGCTAAATCGGCACATACACCTGACTTTGCCATGCGCTGATTCGGCCCAGATCCAGTCGCCATCGCCGAAGCCATTCGCGGCGCCAACGCTAGGACTCATGAACAAATAGTTATGGGCATGAATTTGTCGCAACCAGGCATTTTGAGAATCCCAGGAATGGTACATCGCCATAGGTCGCTGGGTTATTGCATTCAACGGATACAGGTTTTTGTCAATGGTCTGTGTTTCCAGTGGCTCAGAATAAAATGGCAACGGGTCGAAGTGTAGCCGCACTCGCTCTCGCAAGTGATCGGGTGGTTGACGACCTTCGCGTTTTCCTTCTGCGGCTAACCTAAATTTTTGAAGTACTTCGGAATAAACATGTACGTTAATAGGATCGGTATGCCGAATCAAACTATGATCCTGCGCCCAATGTAAATAACCCCGGTTCCAGTTACGCATGTATTGATAAGACTTTGGTAATTCGTACTGAAAAACACAGTCATTCTTCGCATACATTTCCCATTGATTCGGATTTGGCTCTCCGCGCATAGACTTGTCGCCATTCTCACCGCGCCAGCCCGCTAGAAAACCAATGCCAGAACCTGGCTCGGTTTCGTAGTTTATGACCAGGTCTTTGTAATCTTTGAATTTACGTGTGCCATCAAGGTTCATGAACCGTGGCAGTTTAAGCCTTGAACCTAATTCGACAATAACATCTTGAAAAGGCCGGCAATCGCCTTTGGGTGGCACAACTGGCACTCGCACCGAATCAGCAGGGCCTTGAAATTCGGAGATGGGTCTATCGAGCATCGACATCGCGTCGTATCGTTCGAGATAAGTCGTATCGGGCAATACGATGTCGGCAAACGCGATAGTTTCAGAATGGAAGGCATCACAGACGATTAGAAATGGTATTTTGTATTCACCATCTTCTCGCTTGTCGGTGAGCATTTCGCGAACACGTGTCGTGTTCATTGATGAGTTCCACGCCATGTTGGCCATAAACAACATCATTGTATCGATAGGATAAGGGTCGCCGCGCCATGCGTTAGTAATCGCATTGTGCATTAAACCGTGGACTGACAGCGGGTATTCCCAAGAGAACCCCTTGTCTAGTCGAACCGGACCGCCTTCGTCGTCAACAAATAGATCTTCAGGTTCTGCGGGGAAACCTAACGGCATACCTTCCAGTGGTGCACCTGGCTGAACATCTTCAGGTGACTTGGGTGGTTTAGCACAAGGTGGAATAGGACGCGGGAATGGCGCTTTGTGACGAAATCCACCCGGGCGGTCGATGGTACCCAAAAGAGACATCAATATGCCTAAAGAGCGAATGGTCTGAAAACCATTGGAATGTGCAGCTAAACCTCTCATAGCATGGAATGACACTGGGTTGCCGGTAGTCGATTCGTGTTCATTACCCCAGGTATCGGTCCAGGGAATTGGAAGCTCCACTGTTTCATCACGCGCTACTATGCCCATTTCATGCGCTAGTCTACGAATCGTATCAGCCGAAATGCCAGTGATTTCCGCAGCCCACTCTGGAGTATATTTTTCTACTCGCTCTTTCAATAATTGAAACGATGGTTTTACAGTCGTACCATCTTCCAGTTTAAATTCACCCATTAATCTGGGTTCAGCACCTTTGGTATGCGAAGGCACCTCTTGATCAGTATTCCGATCCCACCACATTTTATTTTCAGGTTCGACACATTTTTTTTCAACGTCCATTACCGATCGGATGAACATCCCAAAGGTATCACTTTCCTCGTCTGCGTTGACCAAGTCAGGCGAGTTACTGTAATTCGATAAGAAATCTCGATCGAAGAGACCCTGCTTAATAATTTCATGATTGATAGCCAGCAATAAAGCACCATCGGTGCCTGGCTTAATCGGCACCCATTCATCTGCGATGGCCGCATAGCCAGTTCGCACCGGGTTGATGGCAATAAATTTGCCGCCATTACGTTTGAAGTTGGCGAGTTCTATCTTCATTGGGTTGGAGTGATGGTCTTCGGCGGTTCCTATCATAATAAATAGTTTTGAACGCTCTAAATCAGGGCCACCGAATTCCCAGAACGATCCACCAATGGTATAGATCAATCCAGCGGCCATGTTGACAGAACAAAATCCACCGTGAGCCGCATAGTTTGGCGTACCAAATTGTTTCGCGAACAATCCTGTTAAGGCTTGCATCTGGTCACGACCAGTAAACAGTGCAAATTGTTTAGGGTCGGTTTCGCGGATATGCTCTAAGCGTTTACTAATCGTGTCGAGTGCTTCTTCCCAAGATATCTCTTCGAACTCGGACGTACCACGTTCGGCACCTGGTATTCGTCGCAACGGCTTGGTGATGCGCGCAGGCGAATACTGTTTCATAATGCCTGAAGAACCCTTGGCGCAGATGACACCCTTGTTGATCGGGTGCTTAGGATTACCTTCGATGTAGCGAACTTCGCCATCTTCGACCGTAACATTGATGCCACACCGGCAGGCGCACATGTAACAGGTCGTTGATTTTATTTCGCTTTTTTCTGGTGATTTCGCTGACATTAAGGTGCAATCCAAAACCTGCTATAAGGGAAATTATTTTCGGCGGGCTTCCATTGATAAGCAACATAAATATTTTAATTGGGGGAGTAATTTTTTTAATACCCCAAGGTTCAAATATAAGAGCGCCTAGGCTTTATCCCTGCTTTTGTGTAAAATCCCACTCCAGACGGGCTGTCGCCTCTGTGTTGCAATAAACAGAGTAGGATATATTAAAAGGTATCTTTAAGAATGTACTTTTCCCGCGATTGCAGATGTGGCCTCGTGCCCCATACTGATGGAGCCTCTTGGCGTCTACTTTTGGCAGTTCCGTACTCGAATCCTTATGTGTGTCATATACACAGCGGTTATTTGTACGGCACTTCCTTGCACTAATTGCTATGGATGGCATGTATGTTTGTTTTCATCTATAGCGCCTAATGCTGGTGCAGGAGCAAAACAGACCACAAATATTTACTAGTTTTAGAGGCGCCCTAAAGTCATGATTGAAGTTAAAAACCTCTCCAAACATTTTGGAGGTTTAAAAGCGGTCGATAATACCTCCATAAAAATTGCAAAAGGCTCGATAACAGGCTTAATAGGGCCTAATGGAGCTGGCAAGACGACATTATTTAATACCATCGCAGGTCTTTATGAACCAACTTTTGGCAGCATATTCCTCGATGGCGAAAATATTACTGGGCTGAAACCTCACCAGCTTTTTGCCAAAGGCTTACTCCGAACGTTTCAAATTGCACACGAATTTTCCAAATTGTCTGTGATCGAAAATCTGATGATGGTGCCGGGCGATCAATCGGGAGAAAAGCTGATGAACGCTTTGTTCCGTCGCGGTCAGGTGAGAAAAGAAGAGGACCTGCTTCATGACAAGGCGATGGAAGTCATCGACTTTCTAAACCTATCCCATATCGCTAACGAACTGGCGGGTAACTTATCTGGCGGTCAAAAGAAACTACTCGAACTTGGTAGAACCATGATGGTTGATGCCAAGATCGTTTTTCTTGACGAAGTGGGTGCGGGAGTCAATCGCAGCTTACTGCGCGACATTGGTGATGCGATTATCCGCCTCAACGAAGATAAGGGTTACACATTTTGCATGATCGAACATGACATGGATTTCATTGGGCGCATGTGTGACCCGGTAATTTGTATGGCTGAAGGTGCGGTGCTGGCACAGGGCAGCGCCGAAGAAGTAAAAAACAACGAAGCGGTCATCGAGGCTTATCTGGGTCGATCGTTTAACGAAAATCAAGACAAAATCAAGTCCAAAGAGGCTGCGTCATGAGTTTTTTGATTGGCGACAACATGGTGGGTGGTTATGGCGGTGCCGATATACTCAAAGGCTGCACCATCTCCGTCGACAAGGGTGAAATCGCCGTCATTGTCGGGCCAAATGGTGCGGGGAAATCGACCGCGATGAAAGCGATGCTGGGTATGCTTCAACTCAAATCAGGCTCCGTCAAATTTAACGGTAAAGACATCACTCAAATGTCGACTCAAGCCCGAATTGCCGAGGGCATCGCCTTCGTACCGCAAACCAATAATGTTTTCGTTAGCATGAGCGTGAGAGAAAACCTGGAGATGGGTGCTTTTTTGCGTACTGATGATATTAGCGACACGTTTGATCAGGTATTCGAACTCTTCCCAATTTTGGCCGAAAAGCAAAACCAGTTAGCAGGAGAGCTCTCTGGCGGTCAGCGCCAACAAGTCGCTGTCGGTCGGGCATTGATGTCTCAACCATCTTTGTTAATGCTCGATGAACCCACGGCTGGAGTGTCACCTATCGTCATGGATGAGTTATTCGAGCGAATTCTCGAAGTCAGACAAACTGGCGTTGCTATTTTGATGGTAGAACAAAATGCGCGTCAAGCGCTTAACATTGCCGACAAGGGTTACGTGCTGGTAATTGGTGAAAATAGACATACCGATACTGGTAAGGCTTTACTGGGTAATCCTGAAGTCCGACGCTCGTTCCTTGGAGGATAGATGGAAATCTTAACCGATTTGGCGAATGCCATTATTCTTATCCTGAACTTTGTTCTGGTTCCGGGTCTTGCTTATGGCTCACAACTTGCTTTGGGTGCATTGGGCATTACACTGGTTTTTGGAATTTTACGCTTTGCCAACTTTGCGCACGGCGACACCATGGCCTTTGGTACCATGATCACTATCTTGATGACTTGGTGGTTACAATCAAAAGGCATTAGTTTTGGACCATTGCCAACAGCCCTACTCGCACTACCAGTTGGCATACTGGTGACCATCCTAATGGTGATTTTTACAGATAAAATGGTTTATCGACACTATCGCCAGAAAAAGTCGGTGCCGGTTATTTTGATGATCGCTTCGATGGGTGTAATGTTTATGATGAACGGCATCATCCGTTTTGTGATTGGCCCGAATGATCAACGATTTTCTGATGGTGAACGCTTTATCGTGGGTGCTCGCGATTTCAAGGATTGGTCTGGCTTAAGTGAAGGTTTATCGATCAAGACAACACAGGCTTTGACCGTTGTGATCGCGATAGTTTTGGTAGCTGCCCTGTTCTGGTTCCTGCAGAGAACTCGCACCGGAAAAGCGATGCGCGCCTACTCTGACAATGAGGATCTGGCGCTGTTATCCGGCGTTAATCCGGAGCGTGTCGTGCTCGTCACTTGGATTTTAGCCGCGACGCTGGCGACCATCGCAGGCACCTTGTATGGACTGGATAAAAGCTTTAAACCCTTTACCTACCTATCGATGTTATTACCGATGTTTGCCGCCGCCATTGTCGGTGGTATAGGCAATCCGATTGGTGCCATTCTGGGTGGCTATGTGATTGCCTTTTCAGAAGTGGCTGTTACCTATGCCTACAAAAAGGTACTGGTCTATCTCATGCCAACCAGTCTCGAACCCGATGGATTGCTCCAGTTACTGTCAACCGACTATAAACACGCCGTATCATTTATTATTTTGGTGCTGGTATTACTGGTTAAACCGACTGGCCTATTAAAAGGTAAAGTAATATGAGCAGCAATCAAAAAACAATACTGTGGTTCGGGTTTGTCGCACTGCTACTGGCGACCATTGGCTTCGTACAGTCATGGTCGGTATCGCTTGGTATCATGAATTTATGCCTGATTTCCGCCATCATGGCACTAGGTGTCAATATTCAGTGGGGCTACGCCGGATTGCTTAATGTCGGTGTGATGGGCTTTTCAGCGTTGGGTGGGATGTCGGCCGTTTTGGTCTCCCAGCAACCAGTGGCAGAGGCCTGGCAAGCAGGCT
>JBLILW010000023.1:0-17582 GCA_047638435.1 Urechidicola sp. | reverse complement strand
AACATAACCGATAGCAGGTATCAACATTACCTTCGGTTGGTTGAAAAACTGTAGCGCTTTTCGACATCAGCGCACGACCTGATTTAAGGGCGCCTCTAAAGAAAGTGCTTTTTTTGACCGTTTTCGCATCAGGGCGCCTACTGTTAGTGCCTCGTTACATGGATGTAACTTATTAGAACAATGCAGGAATTGCCGAGGAGCAAAAAAACGCTGAAGCTGCAATCGCGTAATAAAGTACAGTTTTAGAAATGCCCTTACGAAAGGCCACCCAGCTGATGCCCACCCATCAAGTGAAGGTGAATATGATAAACCACCTGCCCACCGTGTTGATTGCAGTTCATCACTATTCGATAGCCATCTTCGGCAATGCCTTCTTGTCTTGCGATTTTTTGTGCTGCCAGCACCATATTGCCAATCAATTCAGCATGTTCTGGTTGAATGTCATTTGTGGTCGCAATTTTGACCTTAGGGATAATTAAAATATGGACGGGTGCCTGCGGATTGATATCACGAAAGGCGAGGATATCATCGTCTTCGTAAACAATCTCGGCGGGTAACTCTCGGTTGATAATCTTACTAAATAAGGTGTCGGTCATTGGTCGTTTCCTGAATGACGATTATATGTTTTGGTTTCACGTTTTAGTTTAGGCAGACTTTAAAAACAGCGTTTTTTTCGTGATCTGCTTCCCTTCTGCACCAACATCTTAGTCATACTGCTGACGGCCTGACAACGCTCGTGACAAAGTGCCACTGTCGACGAATTCAAGCTCACCGCCCAATGGAATACCGCGCGCTAATCGGCTGATTTCGATGTTATATTTGTGCGCCACATCAGCAATAAACTGTGCGGTAATATCACCTTCTATTGTCGCACTAGTCGCCAGTATCACTTCCCTGACACCATCTTCCTGCAACCGAAGCTCTAATTGTTCGATGCCTAACTGATCTGGTCCGAATCCATCCAATGGTGACAATCGACCCAGCAATACAAAATATCCGCCCTGATAAGCGCCAGACGCCTCAATGGCTAACACATCGGCGGGCGTTTCGACAATGCATACGAGACCCGAATTTCGATTGGGTCGGGTACAAATATCACATAAGTCGGTATCGGCAAAGTTACGACAACGTTGGCAGTGCCCCACTTTATCAAGCGCATTCAAAGTTGCATCAGCCAATCGCCTAGCACCTTCCGGATCACGTTCTATTAAATGCAAAGCCATGCGCTGGGCCGATTTTTGACCGACACCAGGCAAGCATTTAAGGGCATTGATTAAAGCTTCTAACGAGGGAGAAGAAGACATAAATCCACCTAAAATGGCAGCTTAAAGCCGGGTGGAAGGTTTAGGCCAGCGGTTAGGCCCTGCATCGCATCTTGATTCGTTTTCGCCACTTTATGAACGGCATCGTTCATCGCTGCTGCGATCAAGTCTTCGAGCATTTCCTTATCATCTCCCATTAGGCTGGGGTCGATACGAACGGCATTGACTTCATGAGTGCCACGCATAGTCACCTGAACAAGACCACCACCAGATTCACCTGTAATTTCCGTTGCAGCTAATTCCTGTTGCGCTTTTTGCATATTTTCCTGCATTTCCTGCGCCTTTTTCATCATATCGCCTAGTCCACCTTTCATCTTGCTACCTCTATTAAATACATTCTGAAGTTCATTTCAAATAGTAATCGTTCAACTTTCAATGGTTAGCCTGACCTTTCATCCATTAATTGCACACTCGACTCAACTAATTCGGCACCGAATGCCCGTTGTAATTTTTTTACTGTCTGTTCCTGCTTAATCGACTCGATAGCCGCCTGTCGTTGTTCTTGCTGTTTACGCAACCGAGTTTCGCTTGGCGTTTCGGCATCGAGCTTATCTTGAGTTTGCAAATCAAGGATTAATGATAACCCAAGTTTTGAAGCTATCGCCTGACAAATTTCGTCTTGATTCTCAGGGTTAACAAATTTCATAAAATCAGGCGTCAAAAATAACTGCAAGTGATCCTGTTCGTAGTGGCCAACAACGCTATTGATTGCAATGGCCTGCGCGAAACCTTGCAGACCCAAATCGTACGATAATTCTGTCCAGTGAATGGCATCCGTCGCAACCGGTTTTGACTGAGCTACCTCTTTACCCTTAGGCGTCGGCCCGTTAGAAAATGCTGCCTTAAGCATTGTCCTGTTAGGAACAGAATTTTTCAGGGTGATAGGTCTAGGTGCAACATCATTGTGCAGCTGATTGAATTCCACGGGCTCTATTGTCGGCTCGAATTCTAAAGGGGGTGGCGGCTGAAACTCTTCGCGGTTGTCCTGACCTTTCCTAATATCTTGCAGGCTAACAACGGAAGCAGCTAATTCTTGAGATAATGACTCTGTCGGTGCAGATTCGATACCAGGCGTTACTGCCGGCAAAGGCGCTTCGAGATTAGGATCAAGTAAGGTTAAAACATCAGCTAAGTCGTTATCTACCTCGCAACCCGCTTCCAAAGACGCCACATTTACGACTTCAGATGCATCAACTCTTCTCGAACTAGATAGACCAGATGAATTAGGTGACCGAATTATAGGCTTTTTTTTTCCGAAGGCTGCGCGCTAGTACTATAGCTTTCATTATCGGGAGAAAAAGCCAACAAACGCAGCATTAACATTTCAAACCCGCTCGCTTCATCAGGGCTAATATTTAAATCTTGGCGACCCTGCAGCATAATTTGATAATACAGTTGAATCTCTTCGGCAGAGAACTTTTCCGACAATGCGACGATGTGTACGGCCAGCGAATCTTCTTCTGGGGCAATGCCTGCCGCACTTTGAAATAAGGCGATTTGCTGCAATAACGCAATCATTTCGGCACAAACTCGTTGATAATCCGGATTGCGCTCGATGATGTTTCTAGCTTCGCCGATCAGAGCACTGGCGTTTTGTTCAACTAAAGCATTGAGTAATTTGAGGATATAGTCTTTTGAAATTGCTCCCAACATCGACTCAACAGACGCTTGAAGGACAGACCCAGCACCATAAGCGATAGCCTGATCTAGTAGACTTAAGCCATCTCGCATACTACCGTCGGCAGCGCTAGAAATTAGGGCCAACGCACCGTTTTCTGTCTCTATTTTTTCTTCATTCAATAAAAACTGCAGATGAGACTGAATTTGTTGCTTCGACATGCGTTTCAAATTGAACTGTAAACAACGTGATAACACGGTCACCGGTACTTTTTGCGGATCAGTTGTGGCTAGCAAAAATTTGACATGAGGGGGCGGTTCTTCGAGCGTTTTCAATAATGCATTGAAACTATGCTTGGACAGCATGTGGACTTCGTCTATCAAATAGACCTTGAAGCGACCTCGAGTGGGTGCATATTGAACATTGTCTAACAGGTCGCGCATATCGTCGACACCCGTGCGCGATGCTGCATCGATTTCAATTAAATCAACACTTCGACCTTCGTCAACTTCAAGACAAGATGGACATTGACCGCAGGGCTCAGAACTAACGCCGGTATCGCAATTAAGTGATTTGGCGAATATACGGGCAATGGTAGTTTTACCAACACCTCGGGTGCCAGTGAACATATAGGCATGGTGTAAGCGATCGCTATCGATGGCATTGACAAGTGCCTGAAGCACATGCTCCTGCCCTACCATTTGTTTAAAGTTGGCGGGCCGCCACTTGCGTGCTAGTACTTGATAACTCATGATTCAAACCTATACGCTGGGCCTATACATCTGCGCCTATGCATTGATTGAAACTTAAGCCTAAATTGGCGCATAAATACAGATTGGTCATTATCACGGGGTAAAATGGGAGGCGACCTGAATCAGCACACCTTCGCACCCGACGTCCCTGCTACCGTTGCTCCCTTCCAGGCCTGGCGGAGTTAACAGTTAGTCGTCACGAAGGGACCGAAACAGGTCACCATTACAAGTTCCGGATCATATAGCTTGTCGTTATAAAATGAAAGGCAGCAAATCATCTTTAGCTGTTTTTTTGTCGACAATCTTAAGCCTTAGCTTTATATCGATTCATTCAATACCGTTTTTAGACTGATTGGCAGGTTTTACTTGTCAATCAGAGTGTTTAAACCGAGAATAGCCTCCCATTTATTGCTAGCTCTGTTATTAGGTTATGGCTGGAAAAAAGAAATCAAAAACGTCTGACAACACTATCGCGACGAATCGTGTAGTACGCCATGATTATTCAATTGAGGATGATCTTGAAGTAGGTATTGTGCTTGAAGGCTGGGAAGTAAAAAGCTTGCGCCAAAATAATTTGCAACTGAAGGAAAGCTATGTGATGGCAAAAAACGGTGAGTTATGGCTCATCGGTGCTCATATTAGCGCGCTTAACACTGCGTCTACTCATGTCAGCCCAGTTGCCACGCGAACTCGGAAGTTACTCGCCCATCAAAGAGAAATCGATCGTTTAATGGCCATGGTAGACCGAAAGGGCTATACCATTGTTGCGCTATCGGCCTACTGGATCCGAGGGCGCGCTAAGATAAAATTAGGAATGGCCAAGGGTAAGAAGTCACACGATAAGCGAGCCTCCGAGAAGGATAGAGACTGGCAACGGGACAAATCCAGAATCATGAAACACGCCTAGCAGTCATCAACTCAACCAATCATTACTTCCAGGCGGGGTCGTCACATTGAGACGCAAGGAAATTGGCATAGTTCGCATTCGCCTGACCAGATTCGACTGTACCAGTCCAGATCGGTAACGGTCCGGTTCTTTCGATCCCTCGAGAATTTGCGTCGCTGGAATCCTCTTCCTGACCACTATCATCATCCAGGCTCAGCGCTGTTTGCCCTCCTGTCATTGCCAGATAAACATCAGCTAATATACGCGCATCAAGTAATGCGCCATGTAAGCTACGCTGACTATTGTCGATAAAATATCGCCTACACAGGGCATCCAGATTATTTTTTTGGCCTGGGTGCTTTTGTCGTGCCATAACGAGCGTGTCGAGCACGCTACAAATCGCCCTTATACGAGTACCTTCACCATCCAGCTTGGCAAATTCGTGATCCAGAAAGCCAACATCAAAAGTGGCATTATGAATAATAAGTTCTGCACCTTTGATGTAGTCAGCAAAGTCTTGCGCGACATCAGCAAATAATGGTTTATCTTGAAGTGACTCGCTATTAATACCATGCACAGCAAAAGCACCTGCATCTATTTCGCGTTCAGGATTAATATAGAAATGCCAATGATTATCAGTGATACGTCTATCGATTAATTCAACACACCCAATTTCGATGATCCGGTGGTCCTGACTGGTCTCAAGGCCAGTAGTTTCTGTATCGAGTACGACTTGCCTCATGATTTAGCCTTCGCTTCATCAATGGCATCATTCGCCAATTGATCTGCTGCTTCGTTTCCAGGAACACCTGAATGGCCTTTCACCCAATGCCAGCTTATGTCGTGTCGAGTCGTTTGCTCATCAAGCTGCTGCCATAGGTCAACGTTTTTAACTGGTTTTTTAGCCGCCGTTTTCCAACCGTTTTTCTTCCAATTTACTATCCAGTCATTAATGCCCTGCAATACATACTTTGAGTCAGTATTGAGTTCAACGGCGCAGCCACGGCTAAGTGACCGCAGGCCTTCAATGACAGCCATCAACTCCATCCGGTTATTGGTGGTCTCTGAGTCAAATCCCTTCAGTGTCTTCTCACTGTCTTTATATTTTAAAAGCACACCCCAACCACCAGGCCCAGGATTGCCACGACAGGCACCGTCGGTGTAAATCTCTACTTTACTTGTCATATTTCATACCACGACCTACTAATGGGCGCGCTACTTTACCCGGCAAAAGTTTTCTTGCAACCCAACGATGCCGAACTGGCGTCATAGGACAAATGTTTTTGTTATAGACAAGAACATTGAGTGCGGACGAAAAAGGCAACCAGCTTTTCATGCCCTTCTCCAACCACGACAATTTTTTAATCAATCCGGCATGATGGATAGGGGGCATATATCCAACCTGCAAGTGCTTTTGTTTATCAAACCCCAGTAGTTTCATCCAGTCAGTCACTCGACGGGCCGTATAAAAATGTCCACTCCATGGAATTTTTTCTAACCAAGATTGGAAAAAGTGCCGTAAGCCCCAAAACGATATAGGATTAAAGTCGATAATAATAAGTTTACCCTCAGGAATCAGCACTCGAAAAGCCTCGCGTAAAATAGCATGTGGCTCTTTAGTGTTTGACAAATGATGCATTAGTACGATCAGATCAATGCTATCGGTTGCTATCGGTAACAAAGCCGGATGAGCCTTTACATCGAGGTCACTACTATTACTATTGGTCTCGAGATTAAAGTGGTATTTCACTCGACAGGGTTCAAGCAAAGGCTCAGATAATGGCGCACAACCGATTTGAATTAAGTAATAGCCAAAAGTCGTTGCCAGTATCGGGTCCAATGAAGACTTCAATTCACTGAACAAAATTTCACCTAATGGCGTCTGATACCACTCGCAGATGCTTGATAGTTTTTGCTGTTTTACCTTTATTGGCTTATTCCGTTGAAATCGCATTTGAATCTTAATTTTATGAACAGTACAATGATACCTATTTTAGCGCCTACACTCTGCTGTTACTAACAATTTAAATGGTTATAAATGAAACTAGTTTCTAACATTGGCTTTTACGCCACACTTTCTTGCCTTTTGCTATTGCCAGGTTGTCAGACTTTACCATCGTCCCAGATGGACCAAACTCAGCCTGAAACCTCTTTAGTTGAGACGACAGTCGATATTGATACTACGCCAGTAGATGGTTATAGCTCAGATTCTGACACAACAGCTGAGACGATTACCGTCATACTGGATGCTGAGCCTTCAGTACTGAATGACGGTAACTCAGCCCTGCCTACCCTTGAAAAACAAGAGAAAACTGCCGTACGGCAAATAGCAATTGATCAAGCTAACGCTGAGGCAGATAGACTAGCCATTGCGCAATCACTTGAAAGAGCCGCGTTAGAGCACGAAGAGCGTATAAAGCAGAGCAGCGCCTGGTATCGCTTACGACAGGGTATGCAGCTCGAATCAGTTGACAATAGCCGAGTTCAAGCACAATTAAAGTGGTACCTGGAACACCGAGATTATCTCACTCGTGTAATGGAGCGTGCCGCCCCTATTTTACCTTTTGTGTTAAACGAACTCGAAAAACAAAACCTGCCAACTGAGCTGGCATTATTACCGATCGTTGAAAGTGCCTACCAGGCATTTGCCTACTCAACTGGTAGAGCATCTGGGCTTTGGCAAATAATACCCTCAACAGGTCGGTACCTTGGCCTTAAACAAAACTGGTGGTACGACGGTCGTCGCGACATTATTGAATCAACCCGTGCCGCCATTCGTTACCTGGTTAGTCTATCAGGCCAGTTTGATGGTGATTGGCAGTTGGCATTAGCGTCCTATAATGCTGGACCAGGCAGAATACGATCAGCTATTCGCCACAATAAGAAAAAGAATCGTCCCACAGATTTTTGGAATTTAACGAAAATACATAAAGAGACAACAGACTACGTGCCGAAGTTTATGGCATTAAAAGAGTTGTTCGGGAATCCAGAAAAATATGAACTCGAATTATTTCCAGTCGATAATAAACACAGTTATGCCTTGGTAGAGCTCGATAGCCAACTCGATCTTGCGCTAGCAGCCGATCTAGCAGGGATCACGATCAATGAATTATATCAATTAAATCCTGCTTTCAACCGCTGGGCTACTGCACCTAAAGGTCCTCATCGCCTGTTATTACCACTCGATAAAGCTGAATCATTTAAAGTGGCTTTGCAAGCAGTTCCGCCTGAAAAACGCATTAACTGGGTTCGACATAAAATTAAAACCGGTGAAAATCTGGGCACAATATCACGTCGATACCGATCGACGACAGCGCTCATAAAAAGTGTTAACAATATAAAAGGTACTCAAATACGCGCAGGTAAATATTTGATGGTGCCAACGGCAACCAAGTCACTAAAGACTTACACGATGAGTAAAAATGCGCGTCTAAACAAAATACAAAATAAAACTCGGTCAGGCACGAAAAAAGCGCATTTTGTGCGGCCAGGACAAAGCCTCTGGACAATTTCTCGAAATTATGGTGTTACTACAGCGGCACTAGCCAAATGGAATGGTATGGCTCCAATTGACACGCTCCGCATTGGACAGAAACTCATCGTTTGGACAGAAAGCGCCCCAAAAGCTCAACAAGCGAGCTTGTCTACTACCGGTCCCACTAAAACTGTTCGTGCGTTGAGATATACCATCAGGAAAGGCGACTCGCTATCACGCATTGCAGATCGATTTAATATTCGCGTCTCAGACATCAAACGTTGGAACAAGATTGGTAAATATCTCCATCCTGGACAGAAGTTAAAGTTGTATGTCGACATTACCCAACAATCGGGCTAGGACTGTCTAAGAGTCAGCCGGACTTAGGTCAATTGAGTGTTCAATTTTTGCTTGGTCATCTTAATTTACCAGATGTTGATTTTTAAGTTCGATACATTATGTCTAGCTAAATTAGATACCCGAGCATAATTGACACATAAATTTCCTTTGGGTCAACAAGCTTTGCAACATAGTCCAAGTGCACTTTTTTTGACCAAGGATCCAGAGACTATATGATATTAGTTTTTCATAAACCCCATAATTTTCAAACACTCATATAACTCCCCTCGTGCTTTATAATGCTGATATCACAGACAGTTAACGCCTCAAAAGTATTGGTTACTGTCATGATTTTAGCCTGGACTGAAATCTCTTACTTTTTAGTTCTATTAGATTTCCGGTGCCAACCATTTTTCGTGATGCCTGATAACCTGCTGTTCCTGTAAGTTTTACAAGTCCTTGAAGAAAGTCAACGATTAGATTACTCATCTTAGCTAAACAGTGGCTAACTAATGCCCAGCTTGGTCGAGCCAAGTCCCATTGGTTGCCGTAAGTCAGACATGCTAGCGGGGATACTGTCTCAAGGTGAATAATGAACGGGCTAAATTCCACTCATATTAAAAATTAATATTCTATTGCTTAACAATTATACCAAAAAAAATGTACCTTTAATGCAGGTAAAACTAGACTAGCGTCACTAATCAGCAAGGCACTCGAGCACAATGTGGGTGAACAATTTCTATCTGGTAATGAATTTTCAACTGACTTGAAGGTATTTTTGAGCTAAATAGTTTAACTGATAGATGAATTTGCAAGAATAAATAGCCATATCGGGATTGGCTGATACTGGCAAGGTTGGGCAAAAGTACGAAGATACCACTGGGTACAATAGTACACTTGGCTTGGTTGTTTTAGCTGATGGCATGGGTAGTCATCGCGTCAGAAGTTGCTAGTAGTATCATCGTTGATGTCATAATCGACAATATTCAGCAACAACTTCCCAAAACAAAATCAGGAGAAAATTGACTCCAAAAGCGAATTCACGTTGTAATCTATTTGTCTTCGCAATGCAGTCAAATCTGCCGATAAGCAAGTCTTCGAAAAGACCAAAGCTAGCCCCAAACACAAGGGGTATGGGTACCACTGCTGTCGTATTACTGTTCCATAATAGCACCCTCCCTTTAGCGCGTATTGGTGACTCTCTGTGTTATCGCCTTTAGGGTAATAAAGTAGAGCAAATAACGAGAGACCTCTCCCTCCTTCAGGAGCTAATAGATAGAGGTTTTTACACCCCTGAATAAGCTCAAAAGTTAGGAAACTGAATTTTTTTAACTCACGTTCTAGGTATTGATCCTGTCCTCACCGTGGAACTTTTGGAAGATATTGTTTTAAGAAAAGACATCTATTTACCATGCTCTGATGGCCTTACTGACTTAGTTGAATATAACGATATATGCTTAACTATTACCAAATTTAATGATAATCTGAAACTAGCTGTCAAACAATTGATTGCAAAGGCAAACCAGAACAGTAGAAAGGATAATATTTCAACAATGCTATGCCGTGTTAATGAAAATTTTCTACTCGCAAGGGCTGGTTTACTAAGATGATTACTTGGTTCGATTAACGGATTTAGCCAGTGGAAACACATTTAAAGGCTGGATATAAAATGGTCGCAAAACTGATCTCAACATCAAGCTCTGGTGAACAGGAAGAATTTCTGTTAATTAATGAAACCACGACAATTGGACGAAAGCCAAATAACGATATTCATATCGACAACTTATCCGTCAGTGGTAAACACGCTCAGGTCATCACTATATTGCAAGACTCATTTCTGGAAGATTTGGGTAGTACAAATGGGACCTACGTTAATGGAAAGCTAGTTAAAAAACATGCCCTCGATCATGGTGACAACATTACCCTTGGAAAATATCAGATAACCTATCAAAGTGGTGCTAGTGGTGCTAAACAGGTTTTCGAACAAACGATAATAATTCGCCCTGGCGAAGCAGGTATGCCTAAAGAAATTGGTGGAAAAAAACTAGACAAGTCGATGCAGGAAATTTCAGCTGCTATCGCATCCGAAGCGGCTAGTGCATCGCCTCCAGCTATGTCCAATAAGGAAGCCTGCTTACAACTACTAAGCGGTGCTAATGTTGGCAAAGAACTCGTTTTGACAAAAGCGCTCACTACCATTGGTCTGCCTGGCGTTCAGGTCGCAGCGATCACCCGCAGACCGCAGGGTTTCTTTCTGATACATGTAGATGGTGGTCCTAATAACGTCGTTCCTAAAGTCGCAGGTACTCCCATAGGCTCAAGTGCCTACAAACTAAAAAGTCATGCTATTATTGAAGTCGCTGGTGTCAAAATGGAGTTTTACCTGAGATAAGCCTGCTTTTTCTAGCCCGTGTTTTTCACACATCTAAAAACAACATGAATGTCCTCTAGGGAGGCAAGCAATGCAGTTACAGCGCATTTTTAGGTTAGCGCTTAGCGCATTGATACTGGTTGCTCTATTGATCGATACTTCTGGTGTCGCCAAATACCCATTTTTAGAGCAACTAGAAAACTGGACTTACGATGCCAGATTAAACTTCAACCGTCTTAACACGATTGATGACCGGATTGTCATTGTTGATATCGATGAAAACTCGCTTGCTCTAGAGGGTCGCTGGCCTTGGGGCCGAGATAAACTTGCAACCATCGTCAATAACCTTTTCGATATCTATCAAGTGAATGTCGTCGGTTTTGATATTGTATTTGCAGAAAAAGATGAAAGCTCGGGACTAAAAGAACTTGAGAGTTTGGCTTCGAGTGAGTTAAAAGATGACACTCTGTTTCACACCGTTCTGGATAATATTCGTCCTAACCTGGAATATGATCAGATTTTCGCTCGAGCCCTTAAGGATCGAAATGTTGTCATGGGCTATTACTTCAAGCCCAATGTCGCAGAGAATGAAATTACTCAAACAGGCCTATTGCCCCCAGCCATAACAAAAATTAATTCTCTATTGCGTTCACGTTTACCAATTAAAAAAGCGGCTGGTTATAGTGGAAACCTAGAAGTTTTACAATCATCTGCTCGTTCCGGCGGTTTTTTTGACAACCCATTTATCGATTCAGATGGTGTTTTTCGGCGTGTCCCACTAGTTCAAATACATCAAGACTACCTCTATTCTTCATTAGCGTTATCAACCACGCAAGCTTATCTGGGAGAACCCAATATTGAATTGAATGTCGTTGCCAATGGCGATAAAGGCAGCGAATATTACGCATTAGAGTCGATTCATCTCGAAAAATTCCGCATTCCGGTAGACAGCAATGGTGCTGTATACGTGCCGTTTCGTGGATTGCAATATAGCTTTCCTTATGTCTCAGTTCACAAAATATTAAATAGAACAATCGACCCAGATATGCTTAAGGATAAAATAATTTTGGTTGGAACAACCGCACCCGGACTCCTCGATTTACGATCAACGCCAGTTCAAAACGTTTATCCTGGGGTAGAAGTACATGCTAATATTATTTCTGGTATCTTAGACCAACGAATTAAACATCGCCCTGCCTGGACGATCGGATATGAGTTTTTAATCCTCATTCTGATAGCAGTCAGTATGGCTCTCTTACTGCCAATTACATCGCCTATAATGGCCACACTGGCAACCGTAGTAGTCTTAATATTGACCGTTAGCGGCACTGTCGCCGCCTGGAACAATCATATTATTCTACCGCTCGCCAGCCCACTATTGCTGATTATACTCACCTTCATTTGGCATATGACTTATGGATTTTTTATAGAATCTCGAGGTAAGCGCCAACTCGCACATTTATTTGGTCAATACATACCGCCAGAACTAGTTGATGAAATGAATAAATCACCCACTAAGTTTTCACTTGATGGTGAAAACAGGGTGATGACGGTTTTGTTTTCTGATGTACGTGGGTTCACCACCATCTCAGAAGGCATGGACCCTAAGCAGTTAACTCAGTTGATGAATGCGCTTTTGACACCCATGACCCGAGTCATTCACAAACACCGTGGCACTATCGATAAATATATGGGTGATGCGATTATGTCTTTTTGGGGCGCTCCATTAGAGGATCCAGAACATGCTCGCCAGGCGTTGTATGCTGCTATGGATATGATGGTCGAGCTAAAAATAATGCAAAAAGATTTTGAATCCCGTGGATGGCCACCTGTGAATATTGGTATTGGTCTTAATACGGGTAATATGAATGTAGGCAACATGGGGTCTGAATTTAGAATGGCCTACACTGTTCTAGGTGATTCGGTTAACCTAGGCGCCAGGCTTGAAGGGTTGACCAAAGAATATGGGGTTAACATTATCGTCAGTGAAACCACCAAAGATAGCATTCCAGATTTCACCTATCGTGATTTAGATCTGGTAAGAGTTAAGGGTAAAAAAGAACCAGTAGCTATTTTCGAACCGATTGGCCACATGAATGACGTCGACAAGGAAACCGAATTAGAATTATCCAACTATACGCAAGCACTTAAGTGCTTTCGCGCCCAAAGTTGGGATAAGGCAGAGATAGATTTCTTCGCCTTAAATCGATCACATCCTGATCGTTTTTTATATCAAGTTTATTTAGACCGCATCACTTACTATAGAAGTAACCCACCGGGTGAAAACTGGGATGGCGTATATACACATACTTCAAAGTAGCTCTGACTACTGAGCACATCTATAAATGCATTTTTACGCAATTTCGAAGGGGGCAGCGCAGTGTCTCCTTTCTCATATGAAAAAACACTAATTTTAGAAACGCCCTGATTTAATTTTTACCAGTTAGCGCGTAGTTCGTCAGCCAGAATTTCAACCCCTCTTTTCACGTCATCCTCACTTTGCACATAGTTAATACGGATGCAGCTTTGCGCATGTTGCGTTACTTCGTCTTGCCCTGGAAAAAAATATTCCCCAGGAACAACCAACAACCCTTTTTGTTTTAGGCGTTGATAGAGCTCACCAGTTGTTATTTTTAAACCTTCAAACCATAACCATAAAAACAAAGCGCCTTCGGGTTGATGTATATGGAATCGCGGATCGGTTATTTCTGCTTGCAGCAAGTCAATCGTAGCCTGAGCCCGTTGACGATAAAATGGCAGGATCAAATCATGACACAATGGTAGCAATGAATTATCTCGCAACAGTTGATTGACGATAGCAGGCCCTGTGCCACCGGGTGCAAGGCTGGTGATTGCCGTCATATTACTAAATTGTTTTATTACCTCTTCATTGGCGATCACAATGCCTGTTCTGGCGCCAGGTAACCCAAGCTTTGACAGACTCATGCATACAATAGTATTTTCATCCCAAAAAGGTGTCGCTTCAGTAAAAATAATACTCGGGAAAGGCGTGCCATAAGCACTATCGATTAACAAAGGGACATCATTCTTTTTAGCCAATTGCACCAGGTGCTGGCACTCGTCATCGGTAATGACATTGCCACTCGGATTAGTAGGGCGCGATACACAGATTAAACCCGTATCATTCGTAATATCCAAGTTGTCAAAATCGACGTGATACTTAAACATCCCGTTAGCCAGAAGGTTAATTTTGGCCTGTTGGCTGGTTATCATCGATTTTTCGATTCCGACATCGGTATAGCCGATATATTCTGGAACCAATGGAATGAGCACTTTTTTTAATCGACCATTAGAGCGCCCTGCAAAAGAATTAAACAGCACAAAGAACGAACTCTGACTACCGTGGGTGAGAGCAATATTTTTTTCAGTAATATTCCAGCCATACTGCTCCCGAAAGAACAATGTCAACGATTCAATAAATGCAGTATTGCCACGAGGGCCATCATAGTTAGTTAATGTTTTGACCAGTTCATTGGAGGCTTGCAATTTTTGCAATGTAGTTTCAAAAAGCGCCAATACCTCTTGAATAGCTGCGGGATTTCCACCACCCATCATTATCACACCATCTCGCAACAACCCTTCATTTAGGTCGTCCATCAAATGGGTTATACCTGAGTAGTCAGAAAATCGATTACCAAAATCGGAAAAATTCATAATGTTAGCTTCAATTGTATTATCAAGATTAGCATAACGTATAAGCGCCTACCTAGAGCGACAAATATCGATCAGGGTTTCTAACCATGGCAAAAGATGAATTTGACACTAACCAGCATTGTGGCAACATGAGCCCTGTGAAAACTATTCATTCCAAATCTAGTACTTCGACATGCGCGACTATTTACTGCGCCGACTAATACTCATCCCTCCCACCCTACTCGGCATCATGATGATCGTATTTGCGATCACTCGACTCGTGCCAGGTGGCCCACTGGAACGTGCCATCATGGAACTACAGCAGCTGGATATTTCAACCGGCATGTCAACGTCGATCGCAGGCCAAGATTTAGCTATCTCGGAGAAACAACTCGATCAACTTAGGCAATACTATGGTTTCGACAAACCACTTCTGAAGAGCTTTACGAACTGGTCGTGGAAGGTGTTACAAGGTGATCTTGGATCATCCTATCGATATAACGAACCAGTATGGGACGTCATTCAACAACGTCTGCCTATCTCGATTTATTATGGTTTGGTCACTCTAATTATCACTTATCTTGTGTGCATACCACTAGGTATCCTGAAGGCCATCAGGCATCGCACACTGGTCGACAGTCTGACATCCATCCTTATATTTACCGGTTATGCCATCCCTGGTTATGCACTTGGCTCCCTCTTATTACTCTATTTTTCAGTTCAGTTAGAATGGTTCCCAATGGGTGGTTTTGTTAGTTTCAGTTATGAAGAAATGAGTCCATCGGAAAAGTTCATCGACATCATCTGGCATTCAATTCTCCCGCTCATTTGCTATATGGTTGGCAGCTTTGCATTAATCACCCTGTTATTGAAGAACCATTTACTCGATAACCTTGCCGCTGACTATATGCGAACAGCGATAGCAAAAGGCGTATCATATCGTCGCTCGGTTATAGCCCATGCGATGAGAAACTCGATGATCCCAATAGCAACCACCTTCGGTCAAAACATCACCTTACTGGTATCTGGCTCGTTCTTAATCGAAACAATTTTTGATATCAATGGATTCGGTTTGCTTGGCTTCAATGCCATTATTGATCGTGACTATCCGGTAGTGATGGGTATCGTGCTGCTAAGCAGTTTGTTACTTCTGATCGGCAATATCATTTCAGATATTCTAGTTGCATTGGTTGATCCAAGAATTCGGTTTAGATAGATAAACTTCATGTTTAATCCACGAACTCTGAAAAAATTAAATCGTTTTCGTCAAATCAAACTGGGTTATGGCTCACTCATAGTTTTAACCACACTCTTGCTGGTTAGCCTGCTGGCTGAACTCATCGTCAATAACCGGGCAATCCTCGTGAAATATGAAGGGTCTTACTTTCTACCCACTTACACCGCGTTCCACCCCGGCACTGATTTCGGGCTAGACTATAGCTACGAAACCAACTATCGAAAGCTACAACTAAAATTCTTACAGCAGCAGGGTGACAACTGGGTTCTGATGCCACTGGTCCCTTTCAGCCCTACTGAAAATCATGCTGTTGGAAATCAGTTTAAAACAACAGCACCGTCTTTTGAACAAAAGCACTATCTAGGAACAGACACAACCAGTCGAGACATTCTTGCACGATTGCTTTATGGTACACGAATTGCACTTTTCTTTTCTCTGGGATTCACCCTGTGTGTCTATCTAATCGGTGTCAGTATTGGCTGTATGATGGGTTATTTTGGGGGTGTGTACGATCTAATATTTCAGCGACTAATCGAGATTTGGTCTAACATCCCATTTCTATACATGGTCATCATCGTGTTTTCAGTGGTGCCTGGCAATTTCGACACCACGAGTCGAATCGGCCTATTGCTACTAGTCATGGTGTTGTTTTCGTGGACGTCAATGACTTACTTTATGCGTACCGAAACATACAAACAAAAAACGCGAGATTATGTTGCGGCAGCCAGAATTCTGGGAGCCAGCCACGGCCGTATTATTTTTCATCACATTCTACCGAACATTCTCTCTACCTTAATTACGCTTATGCCTTTCACTATTGTTGGCGCTATCACCGCTATTACGGCTCTTGATTTTCTAGGCTTTGGCTTACCTCCACCGACACCTAGTCTGGGCGAGTTACTAAAACAAGGAACCGCTAATCTACGCACCGCTCCCTGGATTATTATATCTGCTTTCAGTACGCTCATACTGCTGTTGACATTAATTACCTTTATCGGTGAAGCATTACGTGAAGCGTTTGACCCAAAAAAATTTACCGCATACCGCTAACTAACTACCACTAGGTGATCCATGGTGAAAGGCAAATCAAAAACCGGTTTCTCAGGCAGTTTAAGTTTACTGCTCATATTACTCCTTGCTGCCTGTAGTAATAATGAAGATGTTGAGAAAAATTTAGACTCAGAATTAGCACCTGATAACACCGCAGAAGTTAAAGACTTCTATGGGGCTAATTCTGAGTTTTTCTCTTTTAAAAGTTTGACTGACTTACCACATGATCTCGTGTGGGAAAATGGATCAGAACTTCCAGAGTTTGGCTCTCCAAACGCGATTAAGGGTGGAACGCAATATAGCTCGTTACAGGACTTCCCGCGCACGCTACGCCATGTCGGCCCGGATTCAAATGGGTCATTTCGTCGCTGGATTCTGGATGACGTTTCTATGTCAGTCGCACAGACTCACCCCAATCATAGAGATAAGTTTTACCCCGGCCTCGCAACACAATGGGCGATATCATCGACTCGCAAAACGACCTATATAAAACTCAATCCATTGGCCCGTTGGTCCGATGGCGTAAAGGTGACTGCTGATGACTATTTATTTAGTTTCTTTTTCTATCGCTCGACCAACATCGTCGCACCCTGGTATAACAATTGGTATAGCACCATGTACACCAATATAACCAAATATGATGACTATACGATCTCAATTTCGATTCCTAATGTCAAACCCGACATGCATGCCAGAACGTTGTCTCTATCACCTACGCCACAACACTTTTATAAAGAACTCGGCGATGACTTTGTTGAGCGCTACCAATGGCGCTTCGTGCCAACCACAGGTGCTTATCAAATTAAGCCCAGTGATATTAAAAAAGGTCGCTCGATAACGCTGAGCAAAGTCGACAACTGGTGGGCTAACGATCTTAA
>JBLILW010000022.1:0-17585 GCA_047638435.1 Urechidicola sp. | reverse complement strand
GTCACGTTGGCGTTAACGCAAGCACGTAAATGATCGGCACAGGCTATCGAGGCACCGGTTGCTCCAATTAGCAACGTGTTGATTCGCACGATCATTGCTGAGCGTACGATACGTTTATCTAGGGGTTGCCCTAATGCTTGAGCCCTGCCACGCAATGTTTGCAGCGAAAAGTTACTAAGCTCAGTGCTCGATAAAACCTTGTCGACATTTGATCCAAGACCAGTGGTGACGCCATAAACCGGTTTTTTTTGCCGAATAGCCGAGTCGATCAGGTCACTGGCAGCCTGCATTTTATTTCGACCAGAGGGAGATATTGCCACGCCACCGACGTCTGAAAGCTTACTGATTAATTCGGGCGTTAAACCGTTACCGTCGAGAGAAATAATGGCCATTAATTAAAATCCAGATGGTGGACATAGCAGTGAAAGAATAATAGAAAGTTTAACATTTGATCGCAATAATACGCCTTGTACAATATGAAATGAGTTTGAAAGTATGCGATACAGCTAAGGTGCACAAAAGAAATTAGAAATTCTATATTCAAAGGCTACTTTGAAACAACATCAGTCGTTGCTTTAAATTCGCCAAGTTGCTGAAAGGTGTGACGATCTGTTATTTAATACTTCAAATACAAGGTCACGTCAGCCGTGTTGATAACGGTACTTTCACGGGGCAAGCCAACTTCGCTGAGCAAGCAATCCTAACAAGCGATCTTCAGCTAAATCCTGAAAGCCCAATATCGCCCTTACTCTAACCTTACGTTACCATTAATATCTTTATTAAATTTTAAATGCAGCTTTGCTTGAGCCATCCAATCTACAACCACTCGCTGAGCAAAAGGCATTTTAAGAGTAGGTCCCACTAGGCTGGGATCAACCAGCTTTTTTTACATTATCAATACTCTGTTCGGATAAAAGCAGCGATCATTGTTGTAATATCTAAATTTAGTAGAACGCAGCCTATGACTTAAACCTAGAATAGGTTTGATTTTATCGCCACTCACAGACGCCTCATATTCTTGCGTATTTTGAAGTTCGTCAAAAAAATCAAGCCACGGTTTGGCCCCAATCTTTTAATCGAGCTTGTTGAAGTCTTTTTCAGTTAAGGCGGAATAGCGATTGTTTGATCATAGAACAAATATTGAGGATGCTGCTATTTGCGACCTTTAAACTAATTTAAGTGACGTACTTAAAGTTATATTATAAATTTTTAGCAGTGCTACCGAGGTCATTATTGTCACTTTTCATAGCAGAAAGCTAGGACTTGGTCCTTTTTAAAATATAATTCAAAACGATAATCGACCGGATCGCACGCTTCCTCAAAAATTCGCACAGTGGGGTTGGCCTTGGTTCATCGGCCAATGGCCATAAATTTACGAAAAGCCCTAACTATGTGGTGCTGCCAAAAGCAATAAATCACACAACAAAAAATAAATGCGGCGATGTAAGAGGCTTATTCCATAACGAGAGCAACTATAATACTCAAGTTCTGATGACAAGAGGAGTAATTATCAAAGAAACCCTATCCCACGAGGGGGATGGAATAGAACTGTTGGTCTATGAAGATGACTCGGGAACAAAAAGAGGGTGCTTTGAGTATTTAGGACCTTATAGACTGTTACTGCATATGAATTTGGTGCCCAGAAGAGAACTCGAATCTCCACGACCTTACGGCCACTAGCACCTGAAGCTAGCGCGTCTACCAATTCCGCCATCTGGGCATGGCGCGAGAATATACACCTCTAAAACCACATGTCAATATAGTTCTAATCGACTCTGCTAAAAGCAATAGTTATCCGAATTTATAGTACTGTCGGGATGACAAGCCTGCCCTACTGAAAGCTAACTAAATCATTGCAAATCTCTGTACAGTGCTATCCAATGTTACTTTTACGTTAAAATAGCGAACTACAATGACTGATAGCAATTTTCTGCGTCGTGTACTGCAAGAATACAAAACCATAGCAATGGTTGGTTTGTCTTCAGATTGGTCTCGACCCAGCAATTTTGTCGCGAAGTACTTGCTAGACCGAGGTTTTATTATAATTCCCGTTAACCCAAAGAATGAAGAAATACTCGGGCAGAAGTGCTACCCCAACCTGGAGTCAATTCCAGTACCCATCGATATTGTCGATTTATTTCAACGCACAGACCGAGTTGAACCCTTTGTTGACTCGGCAATTAGGATCGGTGCAAAACTAGTATGGATGCAATTGGGTGTGGTCAACGAAATGGCAGCACAAAAAGCTCAGAATGCTGGTCTCGAGGTGGTGATGAATCGCTGCCCAAAGATTGAATATGCACGCCTTTTTGGCGGACTCAATGCAGTTGGCGTTAACACCGGGATTATTTCGTCTAGACGTGCACAGTTCGTCAATCGATAGTCCGTATATTGATAATTCGTAAATAGATAATTTTGTGACAAAAAAAACAAACGAGGGCAGCCCAATGACAGACCGAGATTATGGTATTGAAACATTGTGCCTGCATGCCGGACAAATTCCAGATGCTACGACAGGCGCGAGAGCCGTCCCAATCTATCAAACAGCCTCTTATGTGTTCGATGATGCGGATCACGCTGCTAGTTTATTTAACTTACAAACGTTCGGTCATACTTACACTCGATTAACCAATCCAACCAATGCGGTTTTTGAAGAACGCATGGCAGCGCTTGAAAATGGCCGTGCAGCATTGGCTGTTAGCTCTGGCATGGCAGCTCAAACCGTTGCACTGCTGACCTTAATGGAACAGGGTGATGAATTGGTGTCTGCAAAGACGTTATATGGTGGTACTTTTTCACAGTTCGACGTGACGTTTCGCAAGTTTGGTATTAGTACCACGTTTGTCGATTCTGATGACCCAGAAAATTTTCGGAAAGCTATCACTCCGAAAACTAAGGCTCTGTATGCCGAAATTATTGGCAACCCACTCAATAATGTACTGGATATAGAAGCTGTTGGTGCCATCGCACGAGAGGCGGGCATTCCGCTGGTTATCGACAATACTTTTGCGACACCCTACCTTTGTCGGCCTATCGATCATGGGGCTGATATCATTGTCCATTCTGCAACCAAGTATATCGGTGGTCACGGCACGTCGATGGGTGGCGTCATTATTGAGTCGGGTAAATTTGACTGGGCCAATGGCAATTTTCCTAACATGGTTGAGCCATCTGCGGGTTATCACGGTATTCGTTTTTATGAAACGTTTGGCGATTTTGCCTTCACAATGAAAGCCCGTTGCGAAACCTTACGCACACTCGGCCCAGCCATGAGTCCCTTCAATGCATTTATGTTGCTGCAAGGTTTAGAGACTTTACCGATCCGTATGGATAGACACTGCGAGAATGGATTAGGGGTTGCGAAATTTTTGCAACAGCATCCTTGTGTATCATGGGTAAACTATGCGGGCCTTGATGATAATGCCTATTATCCGTTGGTACAGAAATACCTACCAAAAGGGGCGAGCTCCATCCTCAGCTTTGGCATTGAAGGCGGACAAGAGGCAGGTAAAATATTTATTGAGAGCGTCGAGCTCTTGAGCCATCTTGCTAATGTAGGCGATGCCAAATCTCTGGTGATCCATCCAGCGTCAACCACCCATCGACAAATGTCAGAACAACAGCAATTAACCGCAGGCATCACGGCCGATATGATTCGATTGTCGGTTGGGCTAGAAACACTCGACGATATTCTGTGGGATCTCGATCAGGCATTGCTTAAAGCACAACAAAAGTAGGACGATAGCGAAAATGAGTATCCGGTCAATGCCCTTTGACCGGATACTGAATTGATTTTTACTATATTCCTAGTAGCAATCTGGTTGGGTCTTCCAATGTATTTTTGATCGCTACCAGAAACTGTACCGCTTCTTTACCATCAATAATTCGATGATCGTAAGTCAATGCTAGATACATCATTGGCCTTGCTACAATCTCTCCATCGATAACAACAGGGCGTTGCTGAATAGTATGCATTCCGAGAATAGCGCTTTGCGGTGGATTGAGTATGGGCGTCGATAGCATCGACCCAAATATGCCGCCATTAGTGATGGTGAAGGTGCCACCGGTTAGTTCATCGATACCGAGTTTACCTGCCTGAGCCCGCTCGCCCATAGAACGTATGTTCTTTTCTACATCCGCATAACTCAGCTGGTCTGCATCTCGCAAAACTGGCACAACCAGACCACGGCTTGAACTAACTGCAATACCAACATCAAAATAATCGTGATAAACAATATCAGCACCATCAATTGAGGCATTAACAGCAGGAAACCTTTTCAAAGCTTCGACTGAAGCCTTCGTGAAAAACGACATCATGCCTAATTTGACACCGTGTGTTTTCTCGAATGCTTCTTTGTACTTAGTACGAGCATCCATCATCGGCTGCAAATTGACTTCATTAAAAGTGGTCAATAATGCTGCTGTATTTTGGGCCTGTTTTAACCGTTCAGCGACCTTGAGTCGTAAACGGCTCATTGGCACTCGACGATCGTTTCGACCTGATGAAGACTCTGTTACAACTGCAGGGGGACTGCTAGTATTGCTGGCTTGTGGTGTGCTCTTGGCAGCAGCTGCCCCCTTTTTAGACTCCAGATGTTGCTGTACATCTTCTTTTAATACGGTACCTTTCTTTCCACTCGCAGCAATTTCGTCAACTGTCAGGTTGTTTTCAGCGATGAATTTTCGAACCGATGGACTGGCTTTATTAGGACTGTCCGCTTCTTCCGTAGTTTCTTTTGCAGCAGAGCTCGCCGCTTGGGCTTCACTATTGATGACGCCGAGCACCTGCCCGTCTTTCACAGTATCGCCCGTTTGAAATGATATTGATTCAAGCACACCAGCGGTAGTTGCGACAATTTCGAGTACGACTTTATCGGTTTCGAGATCAACAACATTTTCATCGATGGCTATCGTATCGCCAATTTTTTTATACCATTCACCGAGTGTTCCTTCGGTAACTGATTCTGGTAATACAGGAACCTTAAGTTCAACCTGCATGTTTTACTCCAAATAATTGATATGATTGATTAACGAATGCCGTTATAACTCAAATGCATCTGTCACTAATTTTAACTCTTGCTCTATATGCATTCCCATGTAGCCCGCAGCAGGTGATGCAGCCGAAATTCGACCAGCAAAGTTGACGTGAAAAGGTTCAAAAACATCGTTCAACCGGCTTTTAAATTCGCGCCAGGCACCCTGATTTCTGGGTTCGTCCTGACACCAGACAACGCTTTCGATGTTGGGATATTTCTTTTTCAATGCTGCGATGTCTGCCCCAGGGAAAGGATACAACTGTTCAACTCGAACGATAGCTGTCGTGTTATCGTATTTTTCACTTCTCACTTCACGGAGTTTGTAATAAATTTTTCCACAGCAGAGGATAAGTCGTTTCACTTTGTTATCTTCGATATCATCTGTTTCAGGAATTATTTTTTGAAATTCGCCTTCACTCAGCGAGCTCAACGACGATACCGCGCCTTCATGCCTGAGCAAGCTTTTAGGGCTCATTATAATGAGTGGCTTTCTAAACCCACACTTCATTTGTGATCGCAACAAATGGAATATTTGCGATGGCAGCGTAGGGTAAACTACGCGCATATTGTGTTGTGCACACAGCTGGAGATAACGTTCCAGACGAGCCGATGAATGCTCTGGTCCCTGCCCTTCATAACCATGTGGCAATAACATGACAAGATTACTGAGGCGTCCCCATTTAACTTCGCCTGAGCTAATAAACTGATCGATAACCACTTGAGCACCATTTGCAAAATCACCGAATTGAGCTTCCCAGATAACCAATGTATTAGGATCGGTTGAGGAATAACCGTATTCAAAACCTAACACCGCTTCTTCCGACAAAAATGAGTTAATTACTTCGAATCGAGCTTGACCTTCAAAGAGGTGCTTTAGTGGTTTGTAGACATCTCCATTGATTTGATCATGCAAGGCTGCATGGCGATGAAAAAAGGTACCTCGTTCGCTATCCTGACCCGATAAGCGTATTGGATATCCTTCGTCAATCAATCCAGCATAAGCCATTGTTTCGGCAAAACCCCAATCGCAAAGTGTTTCACCGTCGAGCATTTTTTGACGATTGTCGAGAATTTTCTTTACTCGATGATGCACCTTAAATCCGTCAGGAAGACTGAGTAAAGATTGACCGAGTCGTTGAATTTTTTCAGCGCTAAGCTGTGTATTTTCGGTAAGATTAATATCACCTTTGTCCAGACCAACCCAATCTTTTGCTGCTTGAGGTTCTAAACCAGAAATAACATTAAGTGCTACACCACCGCCTTGTTCTAACGCCTTGCGATAGTCGGCTACCATTTCATCGACGACTTCTCGTGTCGTGAACCCTTCGTCAATAAGACGCTGAGCATGCAGGTCACCGATTCGCGGATGATTGCGAATCGCCTCGTACATCATCGGTTGTGTTACGGCGGGCTCATCCGCTTCATTATGACCATAGCGTCGATAGCAAATCATATCGATCACAACGTCCTGATTAAAAGTTTCACGAAACTTAACCGCTAGCTCAGCAATATAAACACAGGCCTCTGGGTCATCACCATTAACATGAAATATAGGGGCCTGAACCATCCTTGCGACCTCAGTACAATAAAGTGTTGATCGCACATCTCGTGGATTGCTGGTAGTAAATCCAATTTGGTTATTGACGATTATATGTATCGTGCCACCAGTTTTGTATCCCCGGGTTTTACACATATTAAAGTTTTCCATCACCACGCCCTGCCCTGCAAACGCGGCATCACCATGGATTAATACGGGTAGAACGTCATTCGTCTTATGTTCCTTAAATCTACGTTGCCGAGCACGCACTGATCCTTCTACCACTGGATCTACAATCTCTAAATGAGACGGGTTAAAAGCTAAGGCAATGTGCATTGGGCCAATATCAGTGTAAATGTCAGATGAAAAACCTTGGTGGTATTTGACGTCGTGATTCGAGTCGCCATCAATTTTGGCGTTACCTTCAAACTCATCGAACAAATCACTCGGCATTTTGCCAAAAATATTAGTCAGCACGTTAAGGCGCCCACGATGAGCCATTCCGATGACAACTTCACGTGTCTTATTGACGCCCGCCTGTTGGATAACTCGGTCAAGTAATGGAATAAGTGACTCGCCACCCTCAAGCGAAAAACGCTTTTGTCCGATGTATCGTGTGTGAAGATATTTCTCAAGATTTTCAGCCGCTATGACTCGATCCAAAATTCGATTTCTTCGGCCTTCTCTAAAATTAGGAGTTGATTGAGACGTTTCAAGGTGCCCCTGAATCCAGCGTTTTTGTTTTACGCTTTCGATATACATGTATTCTGAAGCGAGCTTACCGCAATAGGTTTTTTCCAAACGGGCAATTATTTCACGTAAAGACGTTTCTTCAACACCGCACATAGATCCTGTATTGAAAATGGTATCAAGGTCGTCAGTAATGAGGTTGTGGCCTTCGAGTGTCAAATCACGAATGGCATTAGGTTCTGGCTTTTTAAGCGGGTCGAGATCTGCTTTACGATGTCCCTTGATACGATAGGCATTTATAAGCTGAAGTACCGAGACTTGCTTTAGCTGAAATTCGTGCTGAGCACTATTGTCGATTTGGCCAATGGCTTTTTTATTCAACACCGCGCTTTTAATTTGAGCTTGAATTGCGAGGTGATCGTGGTCTTTTTCAAGACCGTTATTCATACCGGTTGGCGCTAAACTGGAGAACCAATCTCTCCAGTGCCCATCGACATTATTCTCATTTTTGAGATATTCGCTATAAAGCTCTTCGATGTATACAGCGTTACTTCCAAAGAGGTGACTCTCTTGCTGCATTTTTTTCATATCCATTCGGGGAATTCTCGCTAGCCGATTGTTTTATTTGGTTATTCTTATCAGGAACCTACTTCATAATAGCGTAAGTCCCGACTTTAGCTAGGGCTAATTGTACCTGCTATTGTTAGGCTGCATAGTAGAGAAAATCGGAAAATTCACTCCATCTAACGTCATTTTCAGACGATTATTCAATATCAATAGATTGGTTGCTTCTAACAACTACCTAAGGCGACCAGTACAACATCTTATAACCCATCTTGACGCAAAGGGCAAAATCAACAATATAGGCACGATTATCATGTTAATAGCGCACCCACCACTGGTAGAATGATATCAAATTTACAAAAGGTCCAAATTGAATGGCTCAATACATTTTTACAATGAACGGCGTGAGCAAGATCGTGCCACCTCAAACCGAAATTCTAAAAGACATTTCGTTGAACTTTTTCCCAGGTGCCAAAATAGGTGTTCTGGGTTACAACGGTTCTGGTAAATCGACACTATTGAAAATTATGGCGGGCCTCGATACTGAGTTCCTTGGTGAGGCCAGACCACAAACTGGAACAAAAATCGGCTATTTAGCGCAGGAACCGCAACTAGACCCAAGCCTTGATGTGCGTGGCAATGTAGAGATAGGTGTCGCAGAGATAAAAGCAGTGCTCGATCGTTTTAATGCCGTTAATATGAGATTTTGCGAACCGATGTCTGATGACGAGATGAATACGTTATTGGCAGAGCAAGCTGAACTGCAGGAAAAAATAGATAATGCCGGCGCCTGGGAGTTAGACCGAAAACTCGAAATTGCCGCTGAAGCACTCCGTTTGCCACCCTGGGAAGCAGCAGTTGAGCATTTGTCAGGTGGTGAAAAACGCCGAGTAGCTTTATGCCAATTATTACTATCCAACCCTGACATGTTGATACTAGATGAGCCAACCAATCATCTAGATGCTGAATCGGTTGCCTGGCTTGAGCGCTTTTTACAAGACTTCGAGGGCACGGTAGTCGCTGTTACTCACGACAGATACTTCCTTGATAACGTCGCTGGATGGATACTCGAACTGGATAGAGGACATGGCATTCCCTGGCAGGGCAATTACTCTTCCTGGTTAGAGCAAAAGCAACATCGACTCGAGCATGAAGAACGCTCGGAAAAAGCACGTCAAAAATCAATGAAGGCTGAGCTTGAATGGGTTAACTCTAATCAAAAAGGGCGTCAGTCGAAAAGTAAGTCACGTCTAAAACGGTTTGAAGAACTGTCATCACAAGAATATCAAAAACGCTCAGAAACGCAGGAACTGTATATTCCACCGGGTCCTCGGCTTGGAGATGTTGTTGTTGAAATTAGTGGTGGAAAAAAAGGTTACGGAGACAAACTGCTCTATCAGGACCTTGAATTTAGATTGCCACGTGGTGGCATTGTCGGAATAGTCGGCCCTAACGGCGCGGGTAAATCGACTCTATTTAAAATTCTTGTCGCTCAAGAATCGCTTGATGAAGGCAACCTGACCATTGGTGAAACAGTCAAAATTGCCTACGTCGACCAATCACGTGATGACCTCGACGGCAGCAAAACTGTTTGGGAAGAGTTATCCGATGGACTCGATAATATTGTTGTTGGTGGTTACGAAGTACCCTCTCGTGCCTATGTCTCTCGATTCAACTTTCGCGGTGCTTCACAACAGAAATTAGTTAAGAACCTGTCTGGTGGTGAGCGCAACCGCTTGCATCTTGCAAAGTTAATAAAAAGTGGTGGCAATTTACTACTGCTCGATGAACCGACCAATGACCTTGATGTAGAAACGCTCCGCGCCCTGGAAGATGCCATTCTTGATTTCCCAGGTTGCGTCGTTGTTATATCGCATGACCGTTGGTTTCTCGATCGTATTGCAACCCACATTCTGGCCTTTGAAGGCGATAGCCAGGTGTATTCATACGAAGGCAATTATTCAGAGTATGAATCTCATCGTAAGCAAAGGATGGGACAAAACGCTGACCAACCGCATCGTATTAAGTACAAAAAACTCGATATCTAAAATATGACAACTATCGATAAATTATCTGATTGTCAAAAATTGATTTGCTCGGCAGGGGCGGTGATATCCTGAAGAATCAAATAGATTTGTCACGTTAAGTGGCTCACCCAGTGGCCGGCTGACATTCCGGTTTGCTGTCCACAGGGCTAGCTTATTAATTGATCTTGGCAATTCGTGATATTTAGACCGTTAATTCAAGAACTTGCGAGATAATACAGATAACCCCTTGAATTCAATCGACTCACATGCGAATCTCTGGTTTTAATTAAATAATATTTGCCTGATGCTCATAGGCTGGGAGATATGACCTTGGATCTAGTCCAGGAAACCGACCTACTTCGCAAAATACCCATGCTTGCCAAGTTAGAAGCGTCGAAGTTGAAACTGCTAGCGTTTACCAGTGAAATTTTGACTTTTGAAGATAACGACATTGTTTTCCATGTCGGTGATACCGCTGACTGTGCGTTTGTCATTATGGAGGGTGCCGTTGATATTTTAACGGATACAGTAAATGGCCCGATTGTGGCCTTAACACTTCAGCAAAATCAGTTGTTTGGTGAACTGGCGTTATTTAATGGCGTGGCCAGAAACGCAACATTAAGGGCTCAAGGTCGAATCAAGGTCATGAGAATTACGGCTGACATGTTCCTCAAGTTATTGACTGAAAATTCTGCGATGGCTTTGGATGTTATGCGTCAGTTAAGTGACAAACTTGCAAAGTCTCACCAGCGTGTTGAAATACTTCAACAAGAGCTGAGCAGACAGACCCGGTGAGTATGTCCTACTCAGGTATCATTCGCCCTGCTGATAGCTCAGCCCGGTTTCGCTCTTTGTGGTTACGCCAACAACAACCTTATTCTCCGGATGGCAGTCAGGTTGTATACCAACAACTACTCGATGCTTATAACGAACCACAACGCGTTTACCATAGCCTAGAACACATTGAAAGCTGTCTCAAAATATTTGACCAGGTATCCGAATTACTCGATAACCCTGACGCAGTCGAACTCGCTATCTGGTTTCATGACGTTATTTACAAGATCGGCGACAGTGATAACGAACAGCTAAGTGCCAATTTATTTATGACATTAACCAATGGTCTGTTTAGCGACCAATTTCGCAATAGCGTTTACCAACACATCATGGCGACACGCCACGATTGTTCAGAAATCACCAACTCTGATACGAAACTGATGGTCGACATCGATTTATCCAGTTTTGGGTTACCCTGGGCCAATTTTATAACTGATAGTAAAAAAGTACGTGCCGAAATGACTCATTTATCAGACGAAGAATATAATCAAAAGCAAACGTCGTTTCAGCTGTCACTGTTAGGCAAGCCAACTTTTTATAATAGTAATTATTTTCATGAACATTACGAGGCACAGGCTCGCAGCAATCTTGCCAAGTTATTGGAGTTGATAAAATAAAGATACGCTTAAGTAGAGGCGTATTTCTATCAGATATCGATTGTATAAATGCCTATTGGGTCTTTTTTACCTCGTACCACAACATCACCTAACCCACGAAACTCATATTCATTCTGGTCGATCAGTTTGTAAGTGTTTTCCGAAATTATAATTCGCGTTCCATAGTCCTTATTTAATTGCTCAAGCCGAGCCGTTAAATTGACATTATCACCGTGAACGGTATAGCCCACTCGATCACCTGAACCAACCAGACCACCCACCACTAAACCAGAATTGATACCTATTCTTGTATTAAACGTTGCGGCCGCACCGAAGGTCTGTCCCTCTAGTGCCAGCTGTATCTCTAGCGCTGCTTTAACCGCATTACTGGCGTGATTCGGATCGGGCTTGGGAGCATTAAAGGTTGCTAACACCGCATCACCCTGGAATTGGCTGATGACACCACCATTGGCTTCTATCGGTTTTGCGATCAAACTAAAGTATTGGTTAAGCGCGGCAATTAAATCCTCTGGCGGTAATGATTCACTAATCGACGTAAACCCCTCTATATCGGTAAATAGAATCGTTGCCTGGTTAAGCTCTCCCTTACCCGTGGCTGAACCTTCTTCAGATCTTGTTACCTGATTGGCTACTTCTTCGGGTACAAAACGTTTCAGGTCACGGGCGGCACTGCCTTCTATGACTGCCTCAATCAGTAGATTTCTCGCTCTATGGAGTGCCAATGCAAGGACGCCTGTCACCATAATAATCGATACTATTTTGTCAATTTCACCACCGATCAAAACGCTGTTAGATGTCATATACACAATATAATCCCGAGTAATCATAGAATCAGCTGGATTACCGATTAAAACAAAAAGCACCATCAAGGCCCATCCGACCACCGCGCTGGCACCGGTCGCAATCACAAATCTTGGATCGAAGTGTAATGCCCGAATACTGATGAAAATAAACACATATAAAAGCGTTGGTACTTTTAAATAAAATGAGGGAGGCTGTTCATACTGCAAGTGAAAACTCCATATCAACCCCATTAATAACGCTATATCAAGCACTGCAGATAGGTACAGCATCCAGTCGGGGAGCTTGTGCAATATGGCCAGCCAAAAGCGGAGTAAGCTGAAGACTAAATATGCGCCGAGGGCCCAGGGTACGGGGGCAAAGGTAACGTCATCTGAAAAGGTCTTGGGCGAAACCACATAAAGCAAACCCAGTATCGATACGATCATGATCTGGATAGAGCTGATTAATATCTCACTACGCTCCTGTTGATCTAGAATTATTTTCTTAAGACGTTCAGGGAGATTAAAGTTGCTACGTGGTTTGCCCATAAGCGACCAATCCGATATTTGTGTTGTGGTGGACTTTCTGATCATTAAACGACTTGCCGTTTTAAGCTTGAGCCAATTCTAGCACTCATAGAAATGTTATGCGCCTGACTAACCGACATCCTAAAAGCTCGCCTTTCGTGACAAGATTGAATCAGTGCGTTCACCTCAAATTCAGTGTAATCTGGGAATCAAAAGACCGACGAGAAAAAACCAGTATGACAGAACGTCTCGATAACGCGCGAATACTAATTTACAGTCACGATTCCTTTGGGCTTGGCCATTTACGGCGTTGTCGCTCAATAGCTCATTCACTTGTTAGACAATACAAAGGCGTGTCTGTCCTCATCCTCTCCGGCTCCCCCATTATCGGTAGCTTCGACTTCAAGGCTCGTGTTGACTTTGTTCGCATCCCTGGCGTTATCAAGCTTAAAGATGGTGACTATACATCGTTGGGGCTTCATATCGACCTGGAGCAAACAATGACCATGCGTGAGTCGATAATTTATCACACAGCGGCGAGTTTCAAGCCCGACATTTTTGTTGTTGATAAAGAGCCCACTGGCCTGAAAGGAGAGGTCGTCAGTACATTAAAGATGCTACACGAGCTTGGTACCATAAATATTCTTGGTCTACGCGACATTATGGATGATCCAGCTGCGCTCAAAATCGAGTGGGAGCGCAAACAAGTACAGCCCGTACTAGAAAATTTATACCACGACATCTGGGTATATGGATTAAAACAAATGGGTAGCCCAGTAGATTCACTTGACTTACCCAAGACGATAACTGACAAAATAAGTCATACTGGATATCTGCACCGCGAAGTACCAAATGAACACCACTGGGTATCACCAGTCACACTAGATAAACCGTATATATTGGTAACACCTGGTGGCGGTGGTGACGGTGTAGAGATGGTAAATTGGGTAATACGTGCCTACGAAACCGACAATAATATCATCCACCCAGCGATTATAGTCACAGGGCCATTTATGCCTCAGGCCGACCAGCAAGAATTCAACGAGCGCTGTGAAAAACTAGACAATGTCCAGATCATCACTTTTGATCCACATTTCGAATTTTTAATGGATCAGGCAATCGGCATTGTTGCTATGGGTGGATACAATACTTTCTGTGAAATTTTATCTCTGGATAAACGCGCTTTAATCGTCCCCCGTTCGATTCCTAGATTAGAGCAACTTATTAGAGCTAGTCGAGCTGTCGGACTTGGATTAGTTAGTATGCTAGACCCCGAAAAAGGTCTCAATCCTGCCATCATGGCCAAAGCCCTTCACCATCTACCCAATCAGGCATTACCCTCGGAGAATGCCATCGACGGCTTACTAGATGGTCATATGCTAATCGCCCAGTTGATCTTTGATCATTTGCAATCTCCAGTTAATCTAGATAGCAAGACAGCCTGAATATCATTGGTCTCTCGTCAGAAACCGGTGGTTTTTATTTATGTTCAGCACTTGCTTGGTATCGGGCATTTGCGACGAATTTCTTTTATTGCGGCGGCCATGGCCAACCATCAATTTGAAGTGCATCTAGTGAGTGGCGGAATGCCAGTTTCTGATCTCAATTTGATGAATGTACAACTGCACCAATTGCCGCCTGTGCGTGCAACTAATGGTTTATTTAACGAACTGGTCGATTATATAAATAAACCTATCGATCAGCCATGGAAAGACCGCCGCTGTGAAGCACTATTGAACTTATTCGACTCCATCGAACCTGATGTGCTGATAACCGAAACATTTCCATTCGGTCGTCGAATGATGCGCTTTGAACTACTACCACTATTACAACAGGCAAAGAAAAAGTCGAATCCGCCACTCATTCTGTCATCTATACGCGACATACTTCAGCCTAAACAAAAGCAGCACCGAAATATTGAAATTCTTGATTTAATTAAGCAGTATTACGATAAGGTTCTAGTGCATGGCGACGACAGTATCGCTACATTAGAAACCACCTTCCCTCATGCAAAAAAGATTGCTTTAAAAGTTAGCTACACAGGCTACATCGTTAACCCAAATACGTTAGTTGATACCAAAGCATGCACTAAAAGCGAAGGCGTTCTGGTTTCTGGCGGCGGTGGTGCAGCCAGTTTACCGCTGTTGAAGGCAGCAATTGGGGCGAGACCTCTGTCAAATCTAAAAGATCATACCTGGCGCTTATTGGTAGGCCACAATATTGATCAAACCACATTCGAAAATCTGCAACAACACGCAGATTCAGGCCTTATCATTGAGCGAAATCGCAGCGATTTCTATAGCCTATTGAAATCCTGCAAGGTATCGATATCTCAAGCAGGCTACAACACGGTGATGGACATTCTGAAGGCTAAAGCCCGTTCAGTCATCGTACCCTACGCCGAGTCAGGAGAGCTGGAACAAACCATTAGAGCAAACCTGTTACATAAGCAAAACCGAGTGACTTGTATCAACCCAGCGATGCTCAACGCCAAAACACTAGCTGAAGCAGTTGATGCGGCGGCTATAAAACCCATCATAGAAAAGCAATATCGAATGAACGGCGCAAACAAAAGCGCAGAACTAATAAAAGGTTGGTTAAATTGAACGACTCCATTGAATTTATCAATGCCTGGCCCACGCTTCAACGCGAATTAGATATGTGGGCTGAATCTGGCAAACAGGCTAGTTTTTGGTGGCGGGACGATGATGCTGTATCAGAAACTCCACAATTACAACTCTTAGACAGCCTTTGTCAGACCTTTGACGTACCAGTTTCGATTGCTATTATACCTGCTTCACTAGAAGCCAGCCTTTCAAAGTTCTTGCAACACCGTGAACATTTTTCTGTGCTTCAACATGGCTACAGTCACAGCAGTTATGCAGCAAAGGGTGCAAAAAAAATCGAGTTAGGCGGCGAGCGGTCGCTCGATATCATTGCGTCAGAGTTATCCGTTGGTTTTCTTAGACTGACAAATGCGCTTCCAGATCAATTCACTCCTGTCATCGTGCCACCATGGAATCGAATAGAATCACGAGTTTACGATAGTTTAAAAGGTATTGGGTTTACTGGAATTTCAGTTGAAGGAGCAAGGAAAGTGAGCTATCCAGTCACCGACTTGCTACAAATCAATACCCATCTCGACCCCATCAACTGGCGTCATGGTCGTGGCTTTATCGGATCACAGACCGCTATCGCGCTACTACAGCAACATCTCTATTTGCGACGTACGACAGATAGATGCAAAGACGAGCCGACCGGCCTGCTCACGCATCATCTCGTCCATAATGAAGCCATCTGGAGCTTTTGCCGAAGTCTGTTTAAGCACTTGAATCAACATCCCGCTGCCCACTGGGTAAGCGCTCGTCAAATGTGGCCGTCAGCCTGAGCTTTTCGACCAGTTGGTCGATACCACGGTTTAACGAAAAATGCTCTCTTACACGTTTGAGCCCAGCGCGTGCCAATGATTCGCGCTTTACGGCATCAGTAATTAAAGTGTGCAACGCCTGTTTAAGAGCAACAGAATCCTTTTGAGGTACTAACCAACCCGTTTTAGCATGGTCAATCAACTCGGGAATTCCTGAAATATCAGAAGACAGGCAGGCAAGCCTCTGACTTTGTGCTTCCATCAGAACATTGGGTAATCCATCTCGATCACCGTTGTCCGAAATTCGACTTGGTAACACAAACAAATCCGCCTGACGATAATGGGCCAGAACGTCTGTTTGTGGAAGCGCACCGAGCCAGTCAATACGGTCAACTAAATTCATTTTTTTAGCTTTTGACTGAAGTTCAGATAATAGCTCGCCACCACCAATATGTGTGAAATGCCAATATATATTGTTTGGTAAGTCGGCCAGAGCCTCAAGCAGATAGTCGTATCCTTTTTTATTCACGGCCCTGCCTACTGACACTATGCGCACGGGATCGCTTTTATCGCTACCATCACGATGAGCTGATTCGCGCTCAATATCAGCGAACCGTTCAAAGTCGAGGCCGTGATACAACAGTGAGATTCGATCAGGCTCATCCGCCAGTTGCTTTAAATGATCAACGTTAGACGAAGTACAAGTGACAAGCCATGACGCGCTAGCCATTTTTTCTTTTTTCTCCCAGTCTTCAATTGTCCAGATGTCTTTTGCATGCGCAGAAATGCTCCAGGGTTTATGATTGATTAAACTAGCGTAATAAGTCACTGAAGCAGGCGTATGCATAAAGTGAGCATAGTAATGTTCAATTGAATCTGGCATCTCTTTTGCTAGCACCAAGGCCTGAGCGAAACGACGCATTCGGTTTAGACTGAAATCACGTTTAAAATCACGAGCGAATACTCGCCAAGCTTTTCTATAACCTGGTTTTCTGCGGACCGACAACCAGGCTTTCAATACCCGTTTTTTATCATCCCAAACATACTCTGGAAGATAATAGACAGGCGCTTGGATCTCCCCGTGTATTGGGTGACTAGTCGAGTCTGTTGGTTTTCGCAACGAAAAAAGGCATAGTTTAAACCCTCGTAATTCGAGTGCTCTAATTTCCTGAGCAATGAATGTTTCGGATAATCGAGGGTAGCCTTTTAGTATAATGGCAATGGTTGGGGTCATGTTTTTACTGGCCTGTGAAAAGTCAAATAAGGTGACACAGTCTAACACTACGTAATTTTACACTGTCATCCAAATCTGTGCTATTAACACTATTTCATGGTATGTTAACAGCTTCTTTCAAGCATAAAACTGAACGTATGGAACCTTCGCTTTATCGATATATATTAACTCATAGTCGTAATGGTCAAATCCTGCTTGCGGTACTGTCGTTATTATCGTTCCCACTGGTTTATATCCTCCTCGAATTACCAAAAAAAATCATCAATATGCTCCAAGGTGAAGGGGTTCCTGACGCTATCTTGGGCTACCCTGTAGATCAATTCAGTTATCTGACCTTTTTAAGCCTCTCTTTTCTGGCTGTCGTGCTGG
>JBLILW010000021.1:0-17912 GCA_047638435.1 Urechidicola sp. | reverse complement strand
ACTTTAAAGTCCATGTCACCTAAATGATCTTCGTCACCCAAAATATCAGACAATACTGCAAAACCTGCGTCTTCCTTGATCAAACCCATGGCGATACCGGCAACAGGTGATTTTAATGGAACGCCTGCATCCATCATGGACAAACTAGCGCCACAGACACTGGCCATTGAAGATGAACCGTTTGATTCTGTGATTTCTGCAACGACACGAATGACGTAAGGGAAATCGTCAACTGAAGGCATAACTGCTTGTACACCACGCTTGGCTAGACGACCATGACCGATTTCACGGCGCTTAGGTGTACCAACACGACCACATTCTCCAACACTCGACGGAGGGAAGTTGTAGTGCATCATGAAATTTTCTTTACGCGTACCTTCGATAGCATCGATGATTTGCGCGTCACGACCTGTACCCAATGTAGTCACAACAATCGCCTGAGTTTCACCACGAGTGAAAAGCGCTGAACCATGAGTTCTTGGAAGTAAACCAGTGCGGATAGAGATCGGACGTACGGTACGTGTGTCACGTCCGTCGATACGTCTTTCGCCAGAGATTATTCTATCTCGAACGATTTTCTTTTCAAGCTTGCCAAATGTTTCACGAACAGCTGACTCACTAGGTGAACCTTCTGCATCACTGACTAACGCTTGGACTGCACTACTTCGAACTGCTGACAACTTGTCCTGACGATCCAACTTGTTAGCAATAGCATACGCTTCAGTGATAGCGGCTGATGATTCATTGCTCACTAGTTCACCCAAAGATAAATCAGTTTCTGGTGCTGCCCATTCCCACGGTGTGGTATTGACTTCAGAACTGAATTCTTTGATAGCCTGAACAACTGTTTGAAGTTGCTCATGTCCGTAAACAACTGAACCTAACATCACTTCTTCTGACAAGCGGTTAGCTTCAGATTCAACCATTAATACGGCTCTATCTGTTCCGGCAACCACTAGATCAAGATCAGAATCGACCAGTTGACTAATACTAGGGTTTAGGACGTATTCACCATCTATGTAACCTATTCTAGCAGCACCAATCGGGCCGTTGAATGGCAAACCCGAAATAGAGATAGCTGCAGAAGCACCAATTAAAGCAGGAATATCAGGGTCGATATCGGTATTCATTGAAATAACAGTAGCAACAACCTGAACTTCGTTCATGAATCCTTTTGGAAACAACGGACGAATGGGTCGATCGATCAGACGACAGGTTAATGTCTCCTTCTCACTTGGACGACCTTCACGCTTGAAAAAACCACCTGGGATTTTGCCCGCAGCGTAAGTCTTTTCGATGTAATCGACTGTTAATGGGAAAAAAGGACGACTAGGGTCGGCTTTTTTCATTCCTACCACGGTTACCATAACGATGGTATCCGCCATATTGACAAGAACAGCACCACCCGCTTGACGCGCTATCTCACCGGTTTCCAGCGTAACTTCATGCTCGCCGTACTGAAATGTCTTTTTAATTGGATTCACACTCTACCTCTCTAGGATTAATCAAAGTCGTAGTAATAATATTACTAGCGACGCAGACCTAACTTTCCGATCAAATCTCTGTAACGACTCTGGTTTTTTGTCTTCAAATAATCTAGTAAGCTACGACGCTGATTAACCATCTTCAGCAAACCACGACGCGAATGATGGTCATGGATGTGCTCTTTAAAATGCTCAGTTAAGTGCTTGATTTGGTGGGAAAGTAGTGCAACCTGCACCTCAGGTGAACCTGTATCACCTTCGGATTGCTGGTGCACAGAAACGATTTCTCGCTTTTGATCAGCTGTCATTGACATGGATAAAACCTCGTGGGCCCGAAAAGGCTGGTATTCTACCTAGCAGAGCAGGTAGTAACAAGGGTTTTGTGGAATTCTACCAGTTTAAATTCCGGCCCTTTGGTGCAGCGTCTACCTTGCTGTATTCATTAATCTCTTTGGTGCTATCAAGCCATTTGGCAGTGTCTTCCCAACTCCTATAAACTCACCATTTTCTGCGACTAGACTCAATACGTCGCTATGTCTGGCATTATTAACTTCAATAGCCACACCATTCTTTAGTAAATCGACCGCGGCAGAATCTATTGTTAGCTCCTGTAAGTCAGATAATGCACTTTTAACAGGCAGCAGACATTGATCCATAACGTCGAGCCCTTGTTCGGCTAATTCAGTTAAATAATCGATTGAATAACTACGTTGATGCCAATAGGGATGCACTGCTTTTCGCTCGAGAAGACTAACAAAAGCCCCGCAACCAAGTGCGACTCCGATGTCTTCGGCCAGAGTACGGATATAGGTTCCTTTAGAACAATGAACGTCTATTTCGAGTTGAATACCATCGAAGTTTATCTGGCTCAGTTTATAAATCTCTATTGATCTAGCTGCACGAACCACTTCCTTGCCTTTTCTGGCTAACTTGTAAAGCGGCTGTCCTTGATGTTTTAAAGCCGAATACATAGGAGGAATTTGTTCTATTGACCCGGTGAGAGATTCGAGCGCGATAGCAATATCAGCCTCGCTTACGTTAACGGGTGATTCAGATGTTATCTCTCCCTCGGAATCACCTGTTGAAGACGTTTGGCCAAGATGACAAATAGCGCGATAGCTCTTACTAGCGTCGAGAAGATAGGATGAAAATTTAGCGGCTTCGCCGAAGCAAATAGGCAACATGCCAGTTGCGAGAGGATCAAGACTGCCCGTGTGACCGCCTTTATTGGCTTTAAATAACTGACGAGCCGTCTGTAATGCATTGTTTGAACTAATACCAAGCGGCTTATTCAGCAAAAGAATTCCATCAACATCACGAAATCCAACTGGTTTACTTGAACCTCGACCCATTATTCGGAGGAATTAGCCTTGTCTTTTTCAATGGCTGAATCTATTAGTTCAGACATATTACGACCACGAATATCAGTATCATCATAAACAAATACTAACTTCGGGGTTAGGCGAGATTTCAAAACACGTCCAATTTCACGCTGTAAAAAACCACTAGCGCGCTTGAGAGCCAGTAAAGTTTCCTCAGCTGCATCCTGATCCAGAACACTAAAATATACTTTAGCTTGAGACAAATCCTTAGTCACTACCACCTCAAGCACACTCGATGGTGACATTCGTGGATCTTTCACACTGTTATTAATCAGACCAGCTAGCTCACGATGAATCTGTGAGGCTAGCCGGTCGCTACGGGAATAATCCTTAGGCATTACTATTATCGAAGTCGGTTAATTTTAAATTCAAGTTTAGCAGTTCAGTAGTCAAGCGCTAAGCAAGTGAACGAGCGATTTCAACTCGCTCAAATACTTCGATTTGATCGCCAGGGCGAACATCATTGTAATTCTTCACTGCGATACCACATTCGGTACCCATTCGAACTTCTTCTACAGGGTCCTTAAAGCGACGTAATGACTCAAGCTCGCCTTCATAGACAACAACATTGTCGCGAAGTACGCGAATTGGTAAACCTTTACGAACAAAACCATCTACAACCATTGATCCAGCAACATCACCAAACTTAGGCGAACTGTAAACTTCCTTGACGGTCGCCAGGCCAAGAATATTCTCTCTCGCTTCTGGTGCAAGCATGCCCGACATGGCTGCTTTGACGATATCGATGACTTCATAGATTATGCTGTAGTAACGAATATCGACACCACCACTTTCAGCAGCTCGTTTTGCAGCAGTATCTGCTCGAACATTAAAACCGACCACCATGGCAGATGATGCCGCGGCAAGGTTAATGTCAGACTCACTCAGACCACCAACACCACAACTAATAATATTGGCACGCACTTCATCGGTAGATAATTTTTGTAATGCTTCGCGAATAGCTTCCGCACTACCCTGCACATCAGCCTTAATTAATACGTTAACTTCGGATATTTCACCTTCAGTCATAGCATCAAACATGCCTTGCAGCTTAGTATTATGCTGATCAGTTAATTTAGCTTCGCGTATCTTAGATTCACGGGCCTCAGCGAATTCTCTCGCTTTACGTTCGTTCTCAACGACAAAGACTTCATCTCCAGCGCTTGGCACACCAGAGAGACCGAGTACCACAACTGGTATTGAAGGACCTGCTGAATTGACTGGCTTTGATGATTCGTCATACATGGCACGAACACGGCCATATTGAGTGCCGGCGAGCAATAACTGGCCTTTCTTTAACTCACCCGACTGAACCAGAATGGTAGCAACTGGGCCACGTCCTTTATCGAGCGTTGCTTCGACTACGATTCCTTTTGCACTACCGGTATTGGCCGCCTTCAATTCAAGTAATTCAGACTGAAGTAAAATTGATTCAAGTAGTTTTTCAACTCCGTCACCAGTAATCGCAGACACATGAACAAACATGTTTTCACCACCCCAATCTTCAGGAATGACTTCTAGTGCTGCTAACTCGCTCTTAACACGATCTGGATCAGCATTTTCTTTATCCATTTTATTGACTGCGATAACGAGCGGCACTTTAGCAGCGCGAGCATGGTCAATCGCTTCTTTAGTTTGTGGCATTACACCATCGTCAGCAGCAACAACCAGCACGACAATATCAGTCGCCTGAGCACCACGAGCACGCATTGCAGAAAACGCAGCGTGGCCAGGTGTATCCAAAAAGGTAATCATGCCCTGCTCAGTCTCAACATGATAAGCACCAATATGCTGGGTAATACCACCTGCTTCACCCGATGTCACTCGTGACTTACGAATATAATCCAGCAGGGAAGTTTTTCCATGATCGACATGACCCATGATTGTCACAACCGGTGGTCGAGAAACCATGTCTTCACTTGCTTCTGCAACATTTTCAAATAACTTTTTCTCGAAGTCATCTTCAGTCACAACAGAAATAACGTTGTGACCCATTTCTTCTACAACCAATGCAGCCGTGTCAACATCAAGAATTTGATTGATGGTAGACATACTGCCCATTTGCATCAAAGCCCTAACAACATCACCAGCCTTGACCGCCATTTTCTGCGCTAACTCTCCAACTGTCATCGAATCCGAAATTTCAACATTTCGTACAATCGGTGAAGTCGGCATTGCAAAACCATGCGCGTTATTGGGATCGCTAACCTGTCTTCGGCTCTTCTTAAATTTTTGCTTACGGCCTCCAGCACCTGGCTTGCCACCAGGTTTAACGTGAAGTTCTTTACGACCGTAACGCGTGCCTTTGTCATCACCACGTTTGCCTTGATTGCCGTTTTTCTCTTCATTCGCAACTGCTGCTGCTGCTGCTCGAGAAGCTTCTGCTAAAGCCGCCTTAGCAGCGTCTTCGGCAGCTGACGCGGCAGCAGCTTCGGCCATTTTCTTAATAATAATCTCTTGTGCAACTTCTACTTCTTGAAGACTTTTAGAGTAAGCCTGCTTTTCAGCTTCAGCATGCTCTTTCTCCATAACTAGTCGGGCTTCTTGTGCTTCTCGAGCGGCAGCTTCTTCCGCCTCTTTAGCTGCGGCCAAAACAACCGGATCAATTATTTCCTCGATTACTTCCTCAACCGCTTCTGCTACAACTCCGGCTGGTTCAACCCTGGGAGCAGTCTCGACATCAACAACTGGTAACGCTTCGACTTCAATTTCAGGTTCAACGTCCGATGGGCGGACATAAGTCCGTTTTTTTCGGACCTCAACGTTGATTGTTTTCGTGGTAGAATTACGGCCCGACAAACCAGACACTTTCAATTCGCTTTTGCTTTTACGATTTAAGGTGATTTTTTTGGGTCCCCCTGCCTCTGCCTTACCATGACTGGTTCGAAGTGACTCAAGCAGTTTTAATTTGTCCTCGTCAGAGATGGGATCATCCGCACCCACGACTTTTACACCGGCTGCACTCAATTGATCCAGCAGCTTGTCGACACTAATGCCGATCACTTCAGAGAGTTGTTTTGCTGTCGCGTTTGCCATGTTTATCTGTCCTAATGCAAATGGTTGATAGCTAATTTTCTTAGCTTTTCGTTACAGATTATTCAGCGCCTTCTTCGGCAAACCAAGGTTCGCGCGCCTTCATGATCAATTGGCCCGCGAACTCGGCATCTAAGCCTTCGTTCTCTTCAAGCTCATCTGTTGATTGCTCAGCGAGGTCTTCCATCGTACAAATACCACGTCGTGACAGCTGATGCGCCAGTTCGTCGGTCATAAATTCCATACTCAACAGGTCATCTTGTGGTTCACCTGATTCGTCTGCTTCTTCTTTAGCAATAGCCAAAGTTAATAGAGCATCGCGAGCACGGCCACGAAGTTCTTGAACAATAGCTTCATCAAATTCTTCAATTTCTACAAGTTCGGCCTCAGGAATATAGGCCACTTCGTCGATAGTGGTTAAGCCTTCTTGTACCAAGATTATCGCAACTTCTTCGTCAACATCAAGCTGCTCCATGAAATTTTCGACCAATTGCCGAGACTCACCTTCTGACTTTTCTTCCGCGGCAGCTTCATCCATAACGTTAAGCGTCCAGCCAGTCAGCTGACTAGCCAGTTTGATATTCTGACCACCGCGACCTATGGCTTGAGATAACTTATCTTCAGGTACAGCAATATCCATTGAATGCTTTTCTTCGTCAATAACTATCGACGTTACCTCGGCAGGTGACATTGCGTTAACTGCAAATTGGGCTGGATTATCATCCCACAAGATAATATCGACTCGTTCACCCGCCAATTCGTTTGAAACTGACTGAACACGCGAACCACGCATACCAACACAGGCACCAACTGGATCCATTCTTGGCTCGTTACTTTTGACTGCAATTTTTGCACGCATACCCGGATCACGAGCCGCTGAGATAATTTCGATTAAGCCCTGCCCTACTTCAGGCACTTCAAGCTTAAACAATTCCATCAAAAATTCAGGTGCAGTACGACTGATAAATAACTGAGGACCGCGTACTTCAGATGCGATCTTATATAAAAAACCACGTACACGATCACCGGGACGCATTGATTCACGCGGGATCATCTCTTCACGTGGAATGAATCCTTCGGCATTGTCTCCAAGGTCAACATAGACGTTACCACGCTCTACTCGTTTAACCTGACCCATGACTAGACTATTTTCTTTTTCCATGTAAGCGTCAATTACTTTACGACGCTCAGCTTCACGAACTTTCTGAACAATAACTTGTTTAGCTGTTTGTGCAGCAATTCGACCAAATTCAACGGAGTCAATTTGTTCTTCAATAAATTCGCCTAGTTCAATATCGGGTTGCTCATATTGAGCTGCCTCAAGACTAGTCTGGCGTAAGGGCTCTTCAAGACCTTTATCACCTGACAGAACAACTTCCCAACGACGATAAGTATCGTAGTCACCGGTCTTTCGATCGATGTCAACGCGAACTTCAATTTCTTGGCCATGCTTCTTCTTAGTAGCGGATGCTAGTGCAGCTTCAATAGCCTCGAAAATAACTTCGCGATCAACACCTTTTTCATTTGAAACCGTATCTGCTACTAACAGAATTTCTTTATTTTCCATCGTCGTTTCTCGCAATATATAGAATGCTTTGGATCTGCATTCTGTTATCTGTATTTGTATCTATAAAAAGCGTCCTATCTTTTACAATCAACTTTAAAATTCTATGAATTAAAATCGACCGACCAAATTTGCCTTACCGATGTCTAAAAACGGTAAATCGAAGATTTCACCATCAACATCGACCTGAACAAATCTTGCCTGCACTACACCTTTTAGGATGCCTTTGAAATTCTTTCTGCCAGTAAGACCAACATCCAGTTTAATCTTGATGGTCTCGCTTACAAAACGGTCGTAATCACTTAATTTAAATAGTGGGCGATTAATACCAGGTGACGACACCTGCAAATCAAACGCTTGCTGAATAGGCTCTTCTACATCAAGAATGGCACTAATCTGATGACTGATTGAAGCGCAGTCTTCAATATCTACGCCCTGCTCTCGATCGATATAAACACAAAGTGTGCCGTGACCAGAACCACCTGTGAATTCAACGCCGACGAATTCATAACCCATCGCCTCTACCACTGGCTCGAACAATTCGGATAAATCTTTCACTTAGTTGGACCTTAAAATTAAACCAATAAAAAAGGCCCATAAAGGGCCTCTTAAATCTGACTATGAACTTGCTTCTGACATCAAATAGTCAATAGCCAGTATGTTTGGTAGCGGGGGCAGGATTTGAACCTACGACCTTCGGGTTATGAGCCCGACGAGCTACCAAGCTGCTCCACCCCGCATCAGAAGGTCGGCATAATAGACATATTGGATAATATTTACAAGCGTTAATTAATAAGTTTATATAAGAAATGAATTAAAACTAAAAAAGATATTTAGGTAACTGGGAATCAAACATATAATTGGCATGACAAGGATTCCGATGGTCGGTTATATCAGTAACTAGGCCGTAACAGAAGATGTCAGCAGTCTCGGCAAAAGGCCTACGCAACGCGAAGCCACATCAAGAAACGAATCAGTAATGATAAGAATCCAGCCATAATTGAGGAGAAATCTCATGCTAGGAACTGACAATAGATCCGGTAATGGGAAAGGTTACTATGGCGTACTCATAAAGTTTGTCAACAAAGCAACGAGATTTACAGTATCAAAGCGCGTCTACAGTTAAGTCGACTGATTCGTTACTACGACAGCAATTTGGTTATTAGAGCTCTATAACACTGCGGTATTGCAGACCAACGCAGGTAATGGCTAAGACTTTGTAGCCATTAACAAATGACCGGAGCACTAGATGAAGCAGTCTATTTTGTAAATTAGTACAAGTCTTGGCATCGAGAATTAATAAAATATACGAATGGTCTACAGCGACAGTATTGGCCGAAGCACGCTGATTTCAATCAGGTAAGGCCAAAAGCAACGGCGTCCGCAATAGCCTCGTTTAACCATAAACCGTGACATAAGCTCGACTACAAAACACTGGCTGAGAAAATTACTAAGCACATGGCAGCATTAGCTACTTAATCAATAATGCACTTCAGGTCTAAGTCAACTGTTTTATGAGTGTAAAAGAGCTTAGTTGAAGGCCAAAATACAATAGGCCATCAAACCTGAAGGAAATATACCCAGCCCAAGTAAACTCAAACCATTTAAGCTGAGCAGAATTTTAACGTCGAGTGACTCTTTAATACTTAACTCATGCTCTTGATCTGATGGGTCGAAATACATGGCCTTCACCACGCGTAAGTAGTAAAACAAACCAATAACCGACAATAGAACGGCAACTACAGCTAGCCAAACCATATCAATACTGACGACGGCTTGTAGCACACTTAACTTGGCGTAGAATCCGACGGTTGGCGGAAGACCTGCCATTGAAAATAGTGCAATAGCTAGCAACGCAGCATACCAGGGATTTTTATCATTTAGACCCGTCAAGTCTGCAATATTTTCGGCTTCAAAGCCCTGTCGATTGAGTAGCAATAAAACCCCAAATGCAACAGCAGCAGTAATCGCGTAAGTAAGCGTATAAAACATAGCAGCTGAATAACCGGCTGCTGTGCCAGATAATAAACCGAGCATGATGAATCCGACATGAGATACAGTCGAATAAGCCAACATACGTTTGAAATTTGTTTGAACAATAGCAACAATGTTACCGAGAGCCATCGAAGCAACTGCGAGTACCAGCAACATTTGAGACCATTCTACTTGCAAATCACCAAGTCCATCAACCAGTAGTCGAATCGCCATCGCAAAGCCAGCAATTTTTGGAGCAGTACCAATAAACAAGGTGACTGAAGTCGGCGCACCTTGATAGATATCGGGTAACCACATATGAAAAGGAACTGCGCCCAGCTTGAATGACAGGCCAACAACAATGAAGGTCAACGCGAACGAAAGTGCAACTGGGTTTTCAGTCAATTGTGCCCTTACAACTTCAGCTAGCTGATTAAGGTCAAGTGTTCCAGTAATACCATAAAAAATAGAAATGCCGTACAACAAAAGACCTGAAGCCATTGCGCCAAGAACAAAATATTTCATTGCCGATTCTGAAGCCTGAATCGACTTCCGATTGAAAGCAATAAGGGCGTAAAGCGAGAGTGATAATAATTCGAGACCTAAATAGACCAATAAGAAACTGTGAGCCGACGTCATGATCATCATGCCAAGCACAGCAAATAGGCCAAGTACATAATACTCACCCTTATAGATATCATGATCTTTTAGATAGTCACGTGAGTAAATAAACACAAGAGCGCTGATCAGGCAGATAGCGACTTTTAACGTTACCGCCAATTGATCGAGTATAAATGATCCACCAAACGTTGAAATACTATCAACAGGTGCCACCACTATAACCGCTGCAGTAGTAAGCAATAACGTTATTACTGTAAGAAACAAGGTAATACCACGCTTTTCCTGCGGCAAAAATAGATCGACAACCAGTACCAGACAGGTCATCGCGAGCATTACCATTTCAGGTATTGCGGGTATCAAATTGGGTTGGATGAATTCTGACATAGGTTACTTATATCTTCGAGATCGTAATATGGTTCAACAAGTTATCGATAGTGGCATGCATTACATCGACTAATGGATCTGGCCATAGTCCGAGTGCCAGTACCGCTAACGCTAGAATCGACAGGAATAAAAACTCGCGGCGATTAATATCGGTCAACGCCCTGACGTTATCATTACCAATATTACCGAAAATCACTCGCTTCACCATCCATAATGTATAAGCCGCACCGAGAATAAGAGTCGTTGCTGCCAGAAATGCAATCCAGAAATTAGCCTGAAGACTTGCTAGGATCACCATAAATTCTCCAACAAAACCGGAGGTACCAGGCAACCCTGCATTCGACATGGCAAAAAAGACCATAAACCCGGCAAAAATGGGCATAGTGTTTGCGACCCCGCCATAGTCCGCAATTTGACGACTGTGCATACGGTCATACATTACACCGACACAAAGAAACATGGCGCCGGAAATAAATCCGTGGGAGATCATTTGTACCATGCCACCTTCGAGCGCCAAAGCTGCGCCCTGAGTGCCATTACCGTTATCCATAATACGAAACACAATGAAAAATCCAAGTGTTACAAATCCCATGTGTGCAATTGAAGAGTAAGCAATTAACTTCTTCATGTCCTGCTGAACCAATGCGACAAAACCAATATAGACAACTGCAGTAAGCGACATCGTAATCACTAACCAGTCGAGTTCAAGGCTAGCATCCGGCGTAATCGGCAGACTAAATCGAAGAAAACCATAACCACCAATCTTCAGCATGATCGCAGCTAAAATGACCGAACCACCCGTCGGCGCCTCGACATGTGCGTCAGGTAGCCAGGTATGAACCGGCCACATAGGCACCTTAACTGCAAATGCGATCAAGAAAGCGAGGAAAATGAAAATCTGTTCGTCAAGGTCCAGTTGTAACGTATGGAAATCTAATATAGAAAAACTGCCTGATTTGGTATACATGTAAATCAAAGCAACCAACATTAATACCGAACCGACAAAGGTATAGAGAAAAAACTTAAGTGTTGCGTAAATTCGGTTCGCACCACCCCACACACCAATCACTAAAAACATCGGTATTAACATGGCTTCGAAAAAAATGTAAAACAGGATCGCATCAAGTGATGAAAAAGTACCAATCATGAAACCTTCCATAATCAGGAAAGCCGCTAAATACTGTGAAGCACGATATTTAATTGATTCCCAGGAAGCAATTATGACGATAACAGTGGTGAACGATGTCAGCAGGATAAGAGGCATCGAGATACCGTCTACCCCAATAAAATAATCGATATTAAAGGCAGGTATCCAGCTATGTCGCTCGACAAACTGCAATAAATGGGTATCTGCATTAAACTCAGTATAGAGAGGAATGGTAAGCAAGAAAGTAATAATCGATACCAGCAGCGCTAACTTTTTAGCCCCTGATGAATCTTCTTTATCGCCCGCGAACAATACCAGTATGCCACCTATGATAGGTGTCCAGATAACGAGGCTTAATAATGGCCAATCAGCGTACATAGTTTAACATTTACCTTTTATTATTAGAGCATCTCTAAAAGTACAGTAATTTTAGAGATACCTATAAGTCAGTAGGGTGAGCCAACTGGCTTAACCTAAAATGGCCCAACCGAGTAACAAAATCAAACCCGAAATCATTGCGAATGCATAATGGTTTAAATAACCCGTTTGCACGTGACGAACAACACCTGATACCCAACCAACCAGCTTGGCACTACCATTAACAACCAGACCGTCGATCATCAGAGCATCACCAACACGCCACAATACATGCCCAATCCCTCGGCTTGTGGTTGCGAATACGGTTTCATTGAATTTATCGAAATAGTATTTTTGATCTAACAAGTTGTAAATAAAACTGAATGTTGTTTTAAACCAGTCGGCAATCGACGGTTTCTTCATGTAGATATACCACGATGACGCAACGCCAGCGAAAGCAAGATACAGCGCCGGCTCTGAGAAACCATGAGCAACAAAGCTGGCGGGACCATGGAAAGTTTGAGCAACAGCCGCCATGGTATCGTGTTCACTTAGAACGAAAATCGGTTGGTCCAGAAAGCCACTAAATAGGATGCCGTCTATTGCTAACCAACCAATGATAGCTGAGGGAATAGCAAGCAATATTAAAGGCAAAGTTACGACAGGTGGCGTTTCATGCAAGTGCTCTCGGGTGTGGTTATCCATTCGCTCATTACCATGAAAAACCAGAAAGAACATTCGGAAAGAGTAGAAAGCAGTTACAAATACTCCCAACAGTACCATCCAATAAGCATATCCAGCACCAGGAATACTTGAGTTGTGGACCGCCGAAATAATTGCATCTTTAGAAAAATAACCAGAAAAACCTGGAAAACCAATCAATGACAAGGAACCAATCAATGAGACCCAATAGGTAATCGGCATATATTTCTTCAGACCACCCATCTTACGAATATCTTGTTCGTGATGCATGGCAATAATTACTGAACCGGCTGCAAGAAATAACAACGCCTTAAAGAATGCGTGAGTCATTAAATGAAAGATAGCGGCAGAATAGGCTGAGGCACCTAAAGCAACAGTCATGTAACCCAGCTGTGACAATGTGGAATAGGCAACAACCCGTTTAATGTCGTTTTGAACAATACCAACCAAGCCCATAAAAAATGCAGTGGTAGCGCCAATCACGATTACAACTGACAGGGCAGTTTCTGACAGCTCGAATAGAGGCGACATACGAGCCACCATGAAAATACCGGCAGTCACCATGGTAGCAGCGTGAATAAGGGCAGAAATAGGGGTTGGGCCTTCCATTGAGTCGGGTAACCAAACGTGCAGTGGCACCTGTGCTGACTTACCCATCGCACCTACGAATAGCAAAATACAAGCCAGTGTTATTACAGACCATTCGATGCCCGGAATCACTTCCATCGTTTCAGATGTCATGCGACCAGAATTGCTAAATACTTCGTAGTAATCAAGTGAACCGGTATACATCAGTATAACCGCGATACCCAGCAAGAAACCAAAGTCACCAACACGATTAACCATAAAAGCCTTTAAGTTGGCATAAATTGCCGTATCTTTTTTAAACCAAAAACCTATCAGTAAATATGACACCAATCCGACTGCTTCCCAGCCGAAAAAAAGTTGAAGAAAATTATTTGACATAACAAGCATCAGCATCGCAAAGGTAAACAATGAAATATAGCTAAAAAAACGTTGGTAACCAGGATCATCATGCATATAGCCAATGGTATAAATATGCACCATTAACGAAACACTAGTGACAACCACCATCATGATTGCCGTTAGACTATCGACCAAGAATCCAATTTCGAAGCGGATACCATCGCTTACCATCCAGGTATACAAAGCCTTGTTATAAATGGCTGCACCATCGAAAGCGACATCTTTTAGTACAACTAAAGCCAAAACGAAAGAAGTACCAACACCTAAAATAGTCACCCAGTGGGCAATACTACGGCCAATTTGTTTACCAAAAAAACCAGCAATAATTGCGCCAAACAAAGAGGCTAGTGGAATAGCAAGATAGACAGATTCCATGCTCATCCTTTTAACTCATTGATATCAGCTACGTTAATAGACTGCTTGTTACGAAAAAGAACAACCAAAATAGCCAGCCCAATGGCCGCTTCGGCTGCTGCAACTGTTAGAATAAAGAAGACAAATACTTGGCCAGCTAAATCATTTAGATAATGCGAAAAGGCAATGAAGTTCAAATTCACCGCTAACAACATCAGTTCAATGGACATCAATAGGATAATAATATTCTTTCGGTTGATAACAATGCCAGCAATACTAATGCTAAACAAAACCGCAGCAAGAATTAGGTAATGGCTTAAGGAAACAGTCATGGCTATTCGTTACCCAGGGATTCGTTACTCAAAGATTTACTGCGAGAAGGTTCGCTGCTTGGAGGCATTTTAACAATACGCAATCTATCCGCCTTGGTCACTCTAACTTGGGCTGATGGACTTTGATATTTTGTATGCGTGCGTTTTCTCATGGTTAAAGATATTGCTGCGACGATCGCTACTAATAAAATAACCGCTGCAATCTCAAATGCGAATACGTATTCAGTATATAAAACCCGACCCAATGCTTTGGTATTACTGTAATCAGCGGCTTTAGCAATTGGTTCTACTACGCTATCACCCGAGAAGATACCCCCTGTGATGACGCTGATCATCATCACAAACATAATGACTGCAACCGCAATACCCAGTGGTAAATAACGCACAAAGCCTTCCCGTAATCGAGCAATATTGATATCTAGCATCATCACGACAAACAAAAACAACACCATAACCGCGCCGACATAAACCAGCACTAGACTAATGGCCAAAAATTCGGCTTCTAACGTCATCCAAATAATGGCACTCGTGAAAAAAGTCAGAACGAGAGACAACGCGGCATGAACTGGGTTTCTAACAGTAACAACAGCTGTCGCTGCGACCACTGTCATCAAAGCAAAAATATAAAAAATAATGGTTTCAGTCATCTGGCTAAATTACCGATAAGGGGCGTCAGCTGCACGATCCGCAGCGAGTTGAGATTCATATTTGTCACCAAACTCTAGTAACTTTTCTTTTGTCATTATATTCTCACCACGATTCTCAAAGTGGTATTCAAAAATATTAGTTTCAACAACAGCATCAACAGGACAAGCTTCTTCACAAAACCCACAGTAAATGCATTTGAACAAGTCAATATCGTATTTAGTTGTTCTTCTAGTTCCGTCAGCTCTTTCTTCTGATTCAATCGTAATTGCTAGAGCAGGACAAACAGCTTCACACAACTTACAACCAATACAACGCTCTTCTCCGTTGGGATAGCGGCGCAGCGCATGTAAACCACGAAAGCGTGGACTAATGGGTGTCTTCTCTTCAGGATATTGAACCGTAATTTTCTTACTGAAAAAATACCTTCCAGTCACGCTCATGCCCTTAAGCAACTCAAGTAAAAGAAAGCTTTTCAGATAATATTTAATAGTTGCAAACATATGATTTAGCAAACCGCCTAATTAAACCAAGGACCGACTTTGAAATAGACAAAAAATCCTTCGACTACAAGCCATACAATAGTCACCGGAATTAAAACTTTCCAACCCAACCGCATTATCTGATCATAACGATATCGTGGAAAGGTTGCTCGAAACCATAAAAATAGCAACATAAAGAAGCCAGTCTTTAAAAATAACCAGACGATATTATCGCCCATTAACGACGGCCAAGGACTTAGCCAGCCACCAAAAAACATAAGTGAAGCAAGCATCGCTATTAATATCATATTGGCGTATTCAGCGAGGAAAAATACCGCAAAGGTCATACCAGAATATTCGACATGAAAGCCTGCAACGATTTCAGATTCGCCTTCCGCCACATCAAATGGTGCTCGATTGGTTTCAGCTACACCCGATATTAAATAAACCATAAATAGTGGAAACAATGGAAGAATAAACCAATGATAAATACCACCCGCTTGACTATTAACTATATCGCCAAGATTCAAGCTACCCGCAGCCATCAACACGCCGACTAAAGAAAAGCCCATAGCAATTTCGTAAGCCACAATTTGTGCGGCCGAACGCATTGCGCCTAACAAGGCATATTTAGAGTTAGATGCCCAGCCAGCAATAATAACGCCATAAACTCCGAGTGACGTCATTGCCAAAATGTACAAAAGACCTGCATTTATATCAGCAAAAACCAAGGTGTCAGTAAAGGGCATAACAGCCCAAGCAGCCATAGAAGGCGCAAAGGTAAGAATGGGGGCAATAATGAACAGATAACGGTTTGACTTAGTCGGAATGATGATCTCTTTGAACATCAACTTAAACATGTCTGCGAATGGTTGGAATAGGCCTTTGGGACCAACACGATTAGGACCAATACGATTCTGCATGTAGCCAATGACTTTTCGTTCAGCCAACGTGTAGTAAGCGACCACAATAAACAATGGCACCAAAATGATAAAGACTTTCAGCAGGGTATAGGATGTAAACTGGATACCTTGGGGTAGTGATTGCCAAAGATTAGAGATAGTATCGGTCACCGCAGTTTCTCCAGCTCAACCATGCCATAAGCACCGGTCAAATTTTTCACTGCATCAATCCCTGTCGAAACACAAACACAACCATCTGGAACATTTTCATCAATTCGTAAAGCTAACACAGCTCCACCATGGCCCTGCTTAACTTGAATCTGTTCAGCACCCGTCAGCTTAGATTTATCAGCCTGCGCCTGATTCATAGCCACAAAAAGTTGATGGCTCATCAGTGGTGTTTTTTGAAGTGGCTGAGCTTCACGCAACAGACTATCACTCGCATAGATTGGCGTGGCAGTTACTTTCTGAATCGACCGAGGTTTAAGTGGAAGCTGAGTATTGAAAGATTGAATGCCGCAGAAATTATTCAGACTTATCTCACGACAAGCTTCCTTCACTTCGTTACGCACTGAAATAGAATCAGAATATTCAAAAGCATCCGGTACAAGTAACTGTCCTAATGCAGTGAGTATCTTCCAACCTTGACGAACGCCACCTTCGGTTTGAGTACAGCCTTTAAAACTCTGCCACAGGCCCTCAACATTGACAAAGGTACCTGATGTTTCCGTAAAGCTAGCTAAAGGCAAAACCAAATCGGCCTTTTCACGTATAAACTCGTTACTAAAACTATCGATAGCAATAATAAAGTCATTATTTTTTGATAATAGTTGATCGACTTCTGCAACATTAGTTTCTAGCACCGGATTAACCGCAAAGGTTAATAAAACCTGATGTTGTGATGACAGAATTTCACTGGCATTTTGGCCAGCCTTGTCGATATTAGAACCAGCAACACCTCGATGCGGCAGTACACCTGCCAAACTAGCACCTGCGCTATTAGCAGACTGCGATAAATAGCCCAAAGTCGCACCAGATAAAGTCGAAATCGATTCACAGAGTTCTTGAATGAGTGATAGATGTGGACTTGATAACGCTTGGATACCAACGATTAGAGCCGTATCTTTTGCCTTGCTCAGCGAATTGGCGATCGCTTTATGTTGCTTGTTCGCTTTGCAACCAACAATAATCTCTTGTATGTGTGTTGGCAATTCAATGATTGATTTATCCTGATCAGCCAGAGACACCAAAACAGCAGCCAAATCCGTTACTAATTGCTCAGCTGAACCAGCCAATTCTTGCTCTAGGGGAAAGTTATATTGACCACTTAGGTGACTGATAGTGGAAATTTTTGCGCCATTATTAACAGCAGCCTTGCGTAAACGATGCGCCAAAATTGGCTGCTCTAAACGAAGATTACCCGCTACTAATAAACAAGCATCCAGAGATTCGATTGATTCTAATGAACGGCCTAACCAAGGCATGGAAGGTGCTTTGTCCTGAGTAGAAAAATCGACTTGATTAAGTCGATAATCAATATTATTAGAGCCCAAACTCCGTAA
>JBLILW010000020.1:0-18032 GCA_047638435.1 Urechidicola sp. | reverse complement strand
TTAAACCTTATAAATTACGCCTTACAAATTACGGAAAACCGACCTGCCTGGGAAGACAGCATCCAGTCCTAACTGACTTTCGATCCGTAGCAATTGATTATATTTAGCAACACGATCAGACCGAGACAACGAGCCTGTCTTAATTTGACCTGCGTTAGTCGCTACGGCTAAATCTGCGATCGTAACGTCTTCGGTTTCGCCCGAGCGGTGTGAGATAACGGCTGTATAATCGGCCTTATGTGCCATTGATATGGCATTCAATGTTTCGGTTAGCGTGCCAATTTGATTAAATTTAATCAGGATTGAATTAGCAATGTTATTTTCGATGCCGCGGGTGAAAATACTGGTATTGGTAACAAACAAATCATCCCCAACTAGCTGGATTTTTCCACCGAGTTTTTCAGTTAATATAGCCCAACCATCCCAATCACTTTCATCCATGCCATCTTCAATGGTTATGATTGGATATTGATCCACCCAGTTAGATAAGTATTCGGTAAAGCCATGCGCATCAAATGATTTTTTTTCTGAGGCTAAGACATACTTACCGTCATGATAAAATTCAGAACTAGCAACGTCTAAACCTAAACAAATATCATCACCAGCTTTAAACCCTGCGAGCTCAATTGCTTGGAGAATCACTTCGATTGCTTCTTCATTTGAGGATAAGTCAGGTGCAAAACCACCCTCGTCTCCAACAGCAGTATTCATTCCTTTTTTGCTCAGCACAGATTTAAGCGCGTGAAAGATTTCAGTACCGTATCGTAACGACTCCGAGAAACTACTCGCGCCAACCGGTAAAACCATGAACTCTTGCATATCGACACTATTATCAGCATGCGCGCCACCATTGATAATATTCATCATTGGCACGGGTAACGTTTTAGCACCATCTCCCCCTAAATAACGATATAGCGGTAATTGCGCCTGTAATGCCGCTGCATGGGCGTTAGCTAGTGACACAGCTAACAATGAGTTTGCGCCTAATTTACTCTTATTCTCTGTACCGTCGAGTTCGATCATTGCCTGATCTAACCCTGGTTGATCGGTACTATCGCGATCCTTAACCAGACTTGCGATTTCATTGTTGATATGTCCAACAGCCTTAGTAACACCCTTGCCCAAATAGCGGCTTTTGTCGCCATCACGCAATTCGATGGCTTCTCGTTCACCCGTCGATGCACCTGATGGTACTGCTGCTCTACCTATAATGCCTGATGCTAGTGTTACTTCAGCTTCAACGGTAGGGTTACCTCGTGAATCGAGAATTTCTCGACCCATTACTTTAACGATGCTGTTCATATTATTTCCTATTGTCTATTCTATTATTAAGGAGCGTTTGCTTGTAATAGATCCTGACTGTAATGGAGGTAGTCTACTTGCAGTAAACCGACAATTTCGACTACCTCTAACTCGTATATATCTCAATTTGACGAGCTACTTTTTACTTTTTCAGTGCTCACTTTCGACGTTCCTTTGCGATATGCGGCCGCTGCATTAATAAAACTATTAAATAATGAGTGCCCTTCTCGCGGTTGAGATGTGAACTCAGGATGAAATTGACAGCCAATAAACCAGGGGTGATCCGCTATTTCGACCATTTCAACTAGTTCGTTGTCAACCGAAAGACCTGATAAGACTAACCCAGCACTTTGCAATTTACTCAGGTAGTTATTATTGAATTCATAGCGATGACGATGCCTTTCACTAATTTCTTCAGCGTTGTAAGCCTTACTCGCTAAGGTACCAGGTACCAGCTTACAGGTTTGCGCACCCAGTCTCATGGTGCCGCCTAAATCAGTGTTTTTATCCCGTATTTCGACCGAACCGTCTCGATTAACCCACTCTGAAATAAGCCCTATAACGGGATCTGGTGTTTTTGGATTAAATTCAGTGCTGTGTGCATTTTTAAGCCCAAGCACATTTCGTGCGTATTCAATAACAGCGACCTGCATGCCTAGACAAATACCAAGATAGGGTACTTTATGGGTACGAGCATAATTTACGGCCGCAATTTTGCCTTCTACACCTCGGCTACCAAAACCGCCAGGGACGAGTATGGCATCTAGCCCTTCAAGGCAGGCAGTCCCGTTGGTTTCAATAGAGTCAGAGTCAATTTTTACTATATTGACACGAGTACTCGTATGAATACCGGCATGAATGAGTGATTCATTGAGCGATTTGTATGCATCTGTGTGATCAACATACTTACCCACAAAGCCAATTTTCACTTCTTTTTCAGGGGATTGGAGTGCTTCCACTACTTGATCCCAATCGAATAAATCCACTTCAGGCAAATCTAAGCCAAAGTGCCTGGATACGATCTCGTCCAGATGATGTTCATGTAATTCACGCGGAATTTTGTAAATATGATCAACGTCTTTAAAGGAGATGACGGCATCCTCTGCTACGTTGGTAAACTGAGCAATTTTACGGCATTCCTCAGGGGGTATTTCACGATCGGCACGACACAGCAGAATATCAGGCTGAATACCAATCGATCGCAACTCTTTAACCGAGTGCTGGGTGGGCTTAGTTTTAATTTCTCCAGCCGCGGCTAAATAAGGAATCAGCGTGAGATGCATATAAAGCGTATGACTACGTCCTAGTTCAAAACCCATCTGACGGATGGCTTCTAAAAAGGGTAATGATTCGATATCACCAACTGTTCCGCCAATTTCTACCAGCACAACATCTGCGCCATTGGTGCTGTTCAGAATTGAATTTTTAATTTCGTCGGTTATATGAGGAATAACCTGAACAGTCGCACCAAGATAGTCACCACGACGTTCTCGGGCAATAACATTTTCATAAATTCGGCCAGTGGTATAGTTACTCTTTTTTGAACAACGAATGCCTGCAAAGCGCTCGTAATGTCCTAGATCAAGATCAGTTTCAGCACCATCATCGGTGACGTAAACCTCACCGTGTTGGAATGGACTCATTGTGCCCGGATCAACATTGAGATAAGGGTCGAGTTTTAGCATATTAACGCTCAATCCTCGTGCCTGAAGAATGGCTGCCAATGATGCAGATGCAATGCCTTTACCCAGTGATGAAACAACACCACCAGTAATAAAAATGAAACGACTCATAGGTTAGAAGTATGCTTAGAGGAATGTGAAGCTGTGAAGCCCGGTTGGGTCGAAACGATAGCAGAATCCTTATTTTATAACAATCTGCAAGGCTGTATGAAGGTTAGATTTAATGCTCTTTTTTATCTAATCGTCGATCTATCTGTTGATTTAGATATCTTCAGAAAATGACAACAGGCTAATTAGATGAGCTGGCAGTTGCCCTTGCCGATAAATTGAATACTCATTTAGCCCTTTCTTTTTTGCGATTAACGTCAGGATACTCTTGATACTGTCATCCAGACCCAAGTCAGCCAGTATTTTAATATCGATTAAGTATTCTCCATTTGGCTTAAGTCGACCCGTACCGTCTATATTGAGCACCGCCTTTATGTCCGTTAATTTAAATCGGTAGCTATCGTCTTCACGTAAGACGCCTAGTTGATAGTCACCTAGACTGATACCCTCTCCCACAACGCCCGCATTATTCCATATGGCTTGACCATCGATATTACCAATTTTGATTTGATTAGCGTTACTTTTATTAACGTCGCTATTATTAATTAGGTGCTTAACACTGATTTGATTAAATTTAAGGTTGAGTTCTCCCGTTGGTTTAACCAGTAGTTGATTCATTAAAGGTGCAAATTCTGCCATTGAATACTCAATATCAACCTGTTTAATCACAGTACTATTGGTCAATGGATTGAAAGAAATATTAGCCGTACCATTTTGATAATTGATTTGATAACAAACTTGAAGTGTTAGCAAACAAGATAAATCAGCCTCGTAATTAATATCACGAATAGGAAAATTATTAACATAGGCCGCAGCGATGTGACCCGATGTTATCTGGCCTTTTACGCCATACAGCTTAATCTCACTGGGTAATTCAACCTGTTTAAGAATCAACGCAACGGGTAACTTTATGATAAGAAAGATAACCAGGCAAAACACAAAGAACAATGTGGGTTTCCAATTTTTTTTCATCATCAATTTACGCCGGCTTCCTGAATACAACGGTAGAATCAACCGTCGCAATATCACTGGTGCTATTGATACGCAGGTCTTTAATAATCAGTCCTCGCTCTTTCAGAGTCGCTATAAATGTAATCAATTGATTAAAATCAATAGCCGAATAGCGAATCCTAATTTCACTCTCACCTATCGGGGTCATTTGAGTCAGATAAGTATTAAGCTTTTGACTAGCAACAGCTTGATTGATTAGGTTCGCTAGAGATCCATTAAAGCTAACATTCTTTTTAGCTGCACTACTGGCTGGCAAACGTGGAACCTCGCTTTGCATCCATAACAAGTCACTTTCGGCCTGATCTGTTTGGTCAGTCACGCTGATTAAAGCTTGCTGGTAGGGTTCGATGACTAGGCCATGAATAGATAACACCCCAAAGACAACTACTGCCGTGATAACAATCAATTTTTCTCTAATACTTAACTTCGATAGATAATTTAGCATTCGATTAACCTCCCAATACTAGGCGGGCAAAAATAAAACCTGTTTTGATAGTTAGGTTCTCTAATTTCACAGCTAAAGACGATAACTCTAATGTCTTCACCAGTGTTTCTACGTCATTCAGTTTAGTGCTATTAATATCAATACTTAAACGAGATTTTTGAAAGTTGATTTTAGTAATGATTACCGAGTTGTACTTTCTTTTGGCTTTAGAAAAAACCATCAGTTGAGACAAAAAGTCTTTATCGGCCATACTATTTTTGTTCTGATTGATGAGCTGGATCAATTCCTTTTTCAGGTTATCACTTTGCTTTGTACCTGTGGGCAAATGTGCTTTTACTAGCTCGTATTGGCTACGTTTTATATCGGCTAATTGGTCTTCTAAAACATTTAAATGGACAGATTTGTTGTAAGCGAAAATAGTCAGAAACGCGAGGCATATAACAGCCACCCACTTCCAAGGTTTTATGACGCCAATCCAAACCGAAGACCGTTTAAATTCTCGTTGCCTCAAATCAAAATTAGCTATTTTGGGATCGTTCAGATGATTTAGGTCAGGGATAGTTTTTTGGCTTTCATAACCATCGACCTTTACAGCCTCGTAAGCGTCGCCGTTGGTATAAAAATAAACCATTTTTTCGATAGACCGATTTTGACTGAGCTGACCCCGGTTGAGTTGATCCAGCATTGATTTCAGTAAAGTCGATTGACACTTAAACCCCTTGTAATGACCCCAACGAAGTATCATGCTGTTCTCTCCGTCCTGACCTTCGAGAACAGATACTTCACCCTCTTTACCTGTCCAGGGACAAAGAAAAAGCTCAGGGATAATTTTTGACATCGTCATGCTAAATTTTTTCTGCAATACCTGACAGCGTTGCATGATCAATTTTTTAATCACCACAATGGGGACTGAATTGTCAACTATGTCGCCAGTAGCAAAATGCTGAAGATCGATATCGTCCCCGAGCTGATCTTCAATTTGAAATTCGATTGATGACAGAATTTGGCGAGATGCCTTTGCGGGTAAATCAAAATGTGTCATAAAGACGCAATGCTGAGGAATAGCGAATACAACTGGCATTACATGAGTCGACATCAATTCGCCTAAATCGGATTCAGACCCCGAACGCCAATCAACTTCCTGCGTCACCACACCGTCTTGAAGCACTAACCAGTCAAAAGCATCCAGTGCATCATCATGAAAGCGTAAGATTAATTCAGGCATTATATGCGCCCCAAAGTACGATTGAGTATTGTCGTTTTGCCATTGCTATCACGATGAATGAGGGTGTTAAAATTGACCGATTGATCACCCTGCACTACTGTGCCGTGGGCATAAAAATAATTGGTTGAAACGGATAAACCGATCTCAGGAATAGGCAACTGCATACGCTCAATGAAGCTTGGGATATCCGTAAAAGCGTCTTTATCGCGTTCTTCGATATATTGGTCTAAATTGGCCAATTCACCCAATGATAAAAAGACTTCGTCTGTCATAGTATTGACATTCATGTTCGTTGGCGCTGGCAATGCGGTGATATGGGGTCGTAGTTTTTGATACATTTCTGCGGTCATATTTTTTATCAACATCAATTCGCTTATATCCGACAGCGTACGATTCGCGACTCGATAGGTTTCATACTGGTCTTCTACACCATCGGGGTAACGAATATCAAAGTCTTCATCCATCCAGTCAAGTAAAGGATCGATAAAAGTCGTTTCAACCTCGAGATTATCGCACAGGCGTCGGAAACGTTTGACTGATTCTTCTGATCCAAGCAAATTATTGATGTTGAATTTTGCTTGCTCATCATCCATCGTTCCACTCAAAAAACCACCTTCAATCGGTAACCCAGGAATACCAATTGCCCAGTCTTCACCAAAATGATCAGTGTCAGAATCCTTATTATCCCTAACAAGTAAAACCCTGGCCCAATCTTCCAACCCAAAGGCATAAGAACTAGCGCGCTCTAAGCCTTGTATTCGGCCAGTTTTGCGAATGGAGAAAGCTTCTCCGTGAGTGATCGAAACGATAATGGCGGTCGCGACCATCACCACCAAAATAGCGGCGAGCAGCACAATACCTTTTTGTGTCGCTCTGGATGATATTGGGGGAAGTAGCCGGTTATAGGACACCTTCAGATACCTCCATTATTCGATGTACCTGTCCAAAATGCTTTACGTCAATTTCGACTCTTAATGCAATTGGCTTACCCACTCGCTGTTGACTTTGCTCAGCTAACGGCCATCGTTCAAGTGGCTGCTCTGAACTATCTATCAAATAAATCGAAAAATACTCTACGTCATCGATCAATACTGTTGAAATAGGTTCTTCAGCAGTCACTTGATCGAGCGAAACCCAATACTGTCTTATCAACTGGTTTTCTTTAACCAGGTATTGCACACGTTGCAATTCACTACGTTTGCGTTGCAGGAGATTACTCCAGCCACTATGAGTAAAGCTGATACTATTATCTTCAATCACAATATGAGGTTTTTCATCACCATATTGATCGAGTATTTTTCTGGATGACACTTGCGTCCAATCACGGTTCAGATAGGTCAATGCAAACTGTAACTCTGATAGTCGGCGATTCGATTGACCCACCTGATCACCTACCTTGGCAATATGTGTGAGCCCTGGAAATGCGATCACCATCATCACTGCAAATATGGCGACTGCGATAACCATTTCTATCAAAGTAAAACCTTGATATTGAGCCTTTTTTTGTTTGTTCATATAGCTCACAACTTGCCTATGAACCCGGTTGCCCTGGTAATGATATCGTTTTCTACCAGATACACATCTACATCAATTTTGCGCAGTAAGGGATCATCTGTTTTATTAACTTTCATTTCCCATTGCCACTCCACGCCCAACATCTTGTCCTTACCATTTTGGTTCGATGTGCTCGTCGTCCAAATTTTCTTAGCCCGATACAAGGCAATTTGATTTTGGGCCACCCAATTCGCCACTGTCTTTTCTTTTAGTCTTGATGCGACAGCGGCCGAACTACCTGCACTAGTAATTATGGCGCCCATAGTGACTGAGATCACGACTAGTGCAACCATCACTTCTAGCAGGGTAAATGCTTTGAGGCTTTTCATCGTTAGGGTTTCATAGCTAGATTTGCACGATTAGAGTTGAGGCGTAGGGCCTTCCATTCGAATTTTACCGAGTAAGTCTCCCTCGAGGACAATCGAACTTTTCGTCGCCTCGTCATTAATCGTCCATTCAAACGGGGTCATTTCACCACTGGCTAAAATTAAAATATGAGGTATCAATTCTTCTTTGTCGACCGATTTAACGGCTAAATTTTCTACCACTAATGTCGAAACCTGAGCCTCATTCAACTTAATTTTTCGAAACAACGATTGATCTGACTCATCCCATGCTTGGCCATTATATTCAAGCACCTGATAACCATCATGTTTGAGTGAGATTGCAAAGTTACGATTCTCAAAAATTGCCTCCTGATAGAGTAATTGCATTAACTTACTCATATCAGAACCCAACACTTTTAAGTCATTAGAATCCCGACCCAAACTGGTCGACAGTAAAATCACACTGGTTGATACCGCGATAATAATGACGACTATGAGCATTTCCCATAGCGTAAAACCCCGATGACGCCTATAGAAAACTCGGTTAAGAATCAAGGTTCCAGTTTCCGATGTCAGCAGCGGACTCTACTCCACCCTCAGCCGAATCGGCACCTAAAGACATGATATCGAATTCTGCGCGTGTCCCAGGCTGTAGATAGATGTAGGCATTACCCCAGGGATCATTGCTGAGCTTTTTAATATAGCCACCTTTGCGCCAATGTGGCAACTCGGAGTCAGACGGTTTTGCGGCTAGCGACTGAAGACCCTGATCTGTCGTGGGATAGGTGAAATTATCGAGCTTATACAATTCTAAAGATGACTCGAGCACACGGATATCGCTTTTTGCCTTGGCCACTCGTGCATCATCGGCCCGGCCAGATACCTTTGGGGCAATATAAGCCGCTAATACAGCAATTATTGTCACGACTACTATTATTTCGAGTAGTGTGAAACCACTCTGTTGTTTTGATATTTTCATTATTAGTCCAGGGGTCCTGCCCACTTATTTCACGTTATTGTTAAATTCTGACTACCTTACTATTGTATAAACCTGACTTCCAAGTGCCATTATCAGCGCCAGTAAAACCCCATAAAGGTGAGCATCAATAATCACCGGTACACCGATAAAGTCACTGGTTGTGACAGCCACCGAGCTTGTTTGTTCTAAAACAACTTTACTACAAACACCAATACCGAGTAATAAAGCGATAACCTGCTCAGTTTTATATAAATCGATGGCAGCCAGCAAAAACACGCCAAATAAAACACCCGAATAGCCAACATACCAATCAAGCTCTGGATTGAGCCAAGTGAATAGCATTGATATACCTATAGCCAACAATAAATTATAAACAATCCACCGCCCAATCGACCAAGCGGGTCGTGCAATAGCGACACATAACACTAGACCCAAGCCATTTAACAATAAATGTTGCCAATTAAAATGAATCCAGTGTGCTGTTATAACGCGCCAGAACTCTGCTTTTTGAATCCAGTCCTGTTGAAACCTGAAGCTTTGGCTATCGATTATTTGCAGACTAACCATGACTATTAAGCTTGCCACAACAAATAGCCAGCTTGACGACGCGCCTAAATAATGACTGATCAAATTTTTTTTGAACAAGCTATTATTGGACAAGATCATTCATGTCAAATATAGGTAACAAGATCGCCAAGACAATGATCATAACCACCATGCCCATAAATAAAATCATCGCTGGTTCGAATAGCCCGACAAACAATGCGGTGATACTGGCAAATTCAGTTTCCTCCGATTTAGCCGACCTCTCAAGCATGTCACCCAGTTTACCGCTGGACTCACCGTTTGCGATCAATTGAAGTACCAGTGGACTAAAATAAGTCGTTTGCGTGAGTGCGACCGAGATATGTTCGCCTTCCCTTACCTTATCTGCCGCTTTAATGACTGCATTTTTCATCGGTTGATTTGAGATGACTTCGGTAGAGATTCTCATCGAATCCAACGCCGTTACGCCACTAGATACCAGAATACTCATGGTGCGGGTATAACGCGCGGTATTAGCGAGCCTAACCAGAAAACGAATCATTGGTAATTTGAGTAAGAGTCGGTCTCGTAACATCGCCATCCAGGGCAACTTGATGAGTTGGCTCAGCACTAGCCATGCCAAAACAACACCAACAATAAGGTAGACACCAAACTGCTTAAAAAACTCGGATAACTGGATCAGCCATTGCGTTAAAATAGGTAGCTCCTGATCAAAACCCTCAAACACTTGAACAATTTGCGGCACCACAAAAGTAAGCAAACCAGTCACCAGTGCAAAAGCCACGACGCTCAATAATATGGGGTATATAAGCGCCAAGCCCGTTTTACGTTGCAAATCCTGTCGTGCTTCCATGTAGTCTGCCAATCGCTCCATAACGATATCGAGCAAACCAGATTGCTCGCCCGCATGCACCGAGGCGCAATACATTGAATCGAAGATCCGCGGATAGTCTCGTAACGCCTCTGACAATGGGTAACCTTCGAGGACCTTTGTACGCACCGACAAAAGAACACGCTTGCCGACGTCTTTTGTCGTTTGTTGAGATACCGAGTTATAGGCCGACTCAATCGGTTGCCCGGCGCCAATTAACGTTGCCAGTTGGCGCGTCATGAGCGCTACAGTGGCAACATTAAGTTTGTCTTTTTTGAGTCGGGTTTTGCCTTCGGTTGTGCTGTTTGATACTTCATTAATTTCGAGTGGCATTAAACCCATACCACGTAATTGTGATCTGGCCTGACGAGCTGTGTCAGCCTCTATCAAGCCTTTTTTGTTATTGCCGTTCTCGTCTACGGCCTGGTATTCGAATGCACTCATGACAGAAATTCATTTGGTAGCCATTGATTTAATAGCAATCCATCGCAACGCAAAAAAATAGCCATTTTATTGGAGATTATCACGCGTCACCCGAAATACTTCATCGAGGGTTGTACGGCCTTCGATAACTCGACGAATACCATCGTCTCGTAGGCTATTACTTTGGGTACGGCTATAACGCTCAATGTCGGCCTGGCTTTTGCCATCATGTATTTTTCCTGCTAAAACGTCGTCAACATCTATGACTTCATAAATACCAGATCGTCCTTTATAGCCCGTTTGCAAGCATTTGGGACAGCCTTCTGGTTGAAAAATAGTATCTTCAGATTCAATGCCATACTTCATTCTCTCATCATCACCGAGTGTCATTTCTGTCTTGCAGTGTTCACAAATATTGCGCACCAACCGTTGAGAAACAACGCCTAATAATGTGGAGGAGAGTAAGAAGGGCTCTACGCCCATATCCTGCAATCGGGTAATAGCGCCAACCGCTGAATTAGTATGCAAGGTAGACAAAACCAGATGCCCCGTCAGACTAGCCTGCACTGCTATTTGAGCCGTTTCACTGTCTCGAATTTCGCCAACCATGACTACGTCGGGGTCCTGCCGTAATATCGCCCTTAACCCTTTCGCAAACGTCATGTCAACTTTTGTATTAACCGGTGTTTGACCAATGCCATCTATATCATATTCAACCGGATCTTCAACTGTGAGGATATTTCGGGTTGAATCGTTGAGCGCTGATAGTATTGAATACAAGGTAGTCGTTTTACCCGAGCCCGTTGGTCCAGTAACTAAAATAATGCCATGTGGCTTTTCGATCATTGTCGACAAGCGTTTACGAACAACGTCATCCATTCCAAGGTGCTGTAGATCAAGTCGACCCGCTTGCTTGTCGAGGATACGCATGACGACTCGTTCGCCATGACCAGAAGGCAAAGTAGACACTCGAATATCGACCGGCCTATTGGCAACTTTGAGCGCTATCCGACCATCTTGTGGCAAACGCTTTTCTGCAATATCAAGTTGTGCCATAACTTTTATTCGAGAGCATAAAAGGTTTGAAATTTGACGCGGCGGTTCCAGTACTTCACGTAAAACACCGTCGACTCTAAACCGAATAGAAAGCCGTGATTCAAATGGCTCGACATGAATATCCGAGGCATTTTCTTTAATCGCTTCGGTAATCAGTGCATTAATGAGACGAATAATTGGAGCATCGTCGTCACTTTCGAGTAAATCTTCAGGTTCAGACAATTCACGGGCAACATCATCAAGATTTAAATCACCACCAATTTTCTCTGCTTCGAAGGACGAGGTCTCTCGATTATTTTCAAAGTGGTGACTTAAAAAGCGATTGAACTCCTGGTCACTTTCAACTGTGACATGCCCGACCATACCCAAAATTCGTTGCGCTTCGATAATGGCGTCAAGCGAAGTGTTATGACGCGTTGTCAGCTTAATGCGCCCTTCTGCATCAGATTGGCCAGATACAATGCCGAAACGTTTACAAAAGGAATAAGGTAATTCATTTGAAGAATGCATGGTCTGGTTTACTGCAGTTAAGTCATTATCAGTGTTGTTACTGGTAAACCGGTAATACAGGCTTAGAGCGCTCGTCCTCACCTTTAGGAATATTCAGTAACTGGATATTTCGCATGAAATTATATTTTTTCTGGCTTAAATCACGGCCTAGTTTAGGGTCCCGTATTATCGTCGCACGAATAAAAACGAGCAGATTTTGCTTTATTCTACGAGTACTGTTCGAGCGAAACAAAGCTCCAATAAGAGGAATATCACCTAGCAGAGGTACTTTTTGCTGAACTTTAATCACAGTGTCATCAATCAATCCACCCAGCACGAGCAGCTGCCCATCTTCAAGTTGAACAGTCGTTTTGATCGCACGCTTATTGGTTACCAAGTCAACGGCACTGGTAGCTGCCTGGCTGACGGTCGAAACTTCCTGATCTATGTCGAGTGTAATTGTGTTGCCTTCATTAATTTGAGGCTTTACCTTTAGAGTTGTGCCTACATCCTGACGCTCTATAGTTTGGAAAGGATTGGCCGTACCAGCAGTCGTTGAACTTGTTGATGAGCCCGTTACGAAAGGTACATTTTGACCAACGATAATCGAAGCTTCCTGATTATCTAACGTCACGATTGATGGCGTAGATAGTAAGTTTGTTTCTGTGTCGGTGTTTAATGCGCGTATCAAAGTAATAAAGTTAAGGTTGTTGCTATCGTTGACACTCCCTAAGGCTAAAGAAAGCCCGTCAGGGATTGCTGAAGCATTGCCGGTTGCAACGCCCGTCGCAACGCCGGTAATGCTCGCACCTGTGCCGGGCAGCTGACTCGAAAGCACTGGATTGCCTTTATTACTGCCATCAATTAACCACTGAACACCGAGTTCGTTCGCCGTATCGAGCGATACTTCGGCGATAATCGCCTCGATGTGAACTTGCGCGCGACGAATATCGAGTTGCTGTATAACCGAGCGCAATGATGGAAATACTTCAGCGGGTGCGGTAATGACCAGTGCGTTTGATGTTTCGTCAGCTTGAATGCTAACAGTCTCAGTCTTACTCCCTGCTCCGGCACTACCCGAATTTTTGGCTTCTGCTTTAATGACTTCTTTGCCAACGTTATTCAAAATATCGGCTAAGTTTTTCGCCTCAGCATATCGAAGATAAACCACATGCGTATTACCCGAGGATTCAACTGGAGAATCAAGGTCAGAAATAATAGCTCGATATTTTAATCGGCTTGCTTTTTCACCACTGAGCAATACGCTGTTGGTTCTCTCGTCTGCAGTGAATTTAACTGCACTAGTACCTGCCCCTTTTTGCTCAGGTGAGCCATTGCTTAGGCTGCTCAATAACCTAACCACTTCGGCTGCGAATGCGTGCTTTAGTTTAATCACTTCAACATCTGAGTCAGATTCCTTGTCCATTTCTGACACTATTCGTTCCATGCGACGGATATTGGCAGCTCGATCAGAAATAATCAGCATATTGGTGGCAGCATAAGCAGCGAGATGCCCTTGCTGGGCAACCAAAGGTCTTAGAATAGGCACTAATTGTGCTGAGTTAATATATTTAATCGTTAATACTCGAGTAATCAATTGATCATCTGGACTACTAGTTGAATTAGTAAGTGGCGTCGCATTTTGCTTGGCTGTCGCATCCGGAATTATTTTGATTGCGTTTTTGGTTGGTACCGTGGCAAATCCATGCACCTGCAAAATTGATAGGAAAACATTATAGACTTCATCCTTATTCAGCGGTTTTGCCGACACAACTGTTATCTTGCCCTTTACACGTGGGTCAATAATAAAGTTTTTTCCGGTAATTTGAGAGACACTATTAATGACCGCAACTAAATCTGCATCACTAAAATTAAGCGTAACGTCTTCTGCTTGAACAGTTTGGAAGGCCGTTTGAAATATAAACAGACAGCACAACAGCATAGCTCGAAGGATAGGGTTAATTATGGGTGAAGTATTTTTCGTATTTTTCATAATTTGTTTGGGTTCTAGACGCTCTAAAGACTGAAATCTAATGTTTGTTCACGCCCGTTTCTGAGTATGGTAACAGTAACGCTATCGGCTGTGGTTAAAGACTTTAATGCTTCTAAAGCCTGAAAAGGCTTATCAAGACCAATTCCATTTATTTTGGTAAAAATATCTGAATCTTGAAAATTTAATTTGTCGAGTAAATTTTCACCTCTTAGGGCCCTCAATTTGAAACCTATGTTTTTACCATTTTGCTGTACAGGTATAGATTGGAATCGTTGAGCTAAAGCTAGGGGGTTGCTGGCGTAGGTTTGCCGATAGTTTCGTAATAAATTGCTATTGGCAATTGAGGACAGACTGTTGCTTGCTCTGGCATTCCCTCCCTGTTTAGTACCGAAGACCTCTGGTTTTACTAAATTTAATCTTTCGAGCTTACCGTATCGATTGATCAAAATATGTTCTTTTTCTATAGCTGCGACGACAATGTTATCGGCTAATGAATCATCAATACGATATAAATAGCTTTCATTCACTTTGATTTCGACGATGGCGGTGGATCTTTCGGCGATATCTGAGAAATAAATGCCGCGTAGTTTGTATTTCAATTGTGTCTCGGGCGCTAACGTTGATTCGACAGTTTTTACACGAACCACGGCAGCCTTACCAAATAAAAACCCTTGCTTGATTAAGTCTGCTTGCTGAATATAACTGGGTGGTTGAATAATTGGTTGACTGGCAGTTATCACTTGATTCTGAGACATTAAATTACCACCTGAAGAAACTGGGTACAGGCTCCAGAATAGAATAGCGAATTGAAAGGCGAATGCTGACAGCAATGTCAACAGAATGAAATACCGCGTTCGAGTATTAGCCAATGATTTAATAAGGAAGTCTTGTAACAAGTTGAACCCAGTTGGTTGTTGCCAGATTATATTTTAAGCGATTAGCCTAACGCTAAAGAAATTATATTTTACTACTTTATAGGCCCCGCGTCGGGCCTTAACTATTCATCATTAGTTGTAATTTATCTCACCTACTATATCAGTTTAAGTATACAAGCAAAAATATTGATTTTAAGAGAAAAAAATAACATATTAGCCCTTGTCGACAGTGCAAGCCTAGCCATGAATAGTTATGCGATTCACATTAATCCGAAGCCAAGAAACTAGTTGATGCTAATAGGCATTTTACGAAATCAGCAATCGTGGAGGTCAGCCGATGTAAAAATCAAGTCCCGCTACCACCATCAAATCTGATGCCTGGCGGCGCGTCATAATCGGGCTTGGTAAGTGTGGCTGAGTCCAACCAAGTAAGAAAAGATTAACATAACAAACATTACCCCATTGGACATTTTTTTGCTAAGAAATAATACAGCAAAACTTGATTCTGCAGCTCATATTCAGTTGAGAACAGCACACTGCGGCACCGTACGTGGGACACAAAAAACCCGCCACTTGGGCGGGTCTCTCAGCTAATTGCTGAAATGAATCAGGCTTTGCGTCGACGCCTTTTCGCAGCTAAACTAAAACGATCAAAACCTATTGCGGAAAGTTTGCCTAGCTCAGGCACGGCAACAGATTGACCAATCGTAAACTAAAGACCTACGTTTATAGTCTGAAAATCACCATCCGTTCCAATGGTGTTTACAGTAAATGTACCTGTAGCAAAATTTTACAGCGCTACATTTGGCACTAAATCTCCTTTCCAAGAAATAGCATCACCAGCACCAAACCAATGGCGCGAGGATTAGTACTTATTCCAACCCTATTGCTGTCAAAGTAAATGTCATTTAGTGTTGATTGATTGCCGACTGATTTTCCTGGAAAACTTCCTGAAACTGAGTTGATCGCACCAAAAAATTATTCGAATCGAAACCGATGGAATTAGCATCATCAAACTAAAATCCGTTTCTGATACTGGTATTACCGGCGGCAATAGAATCAAAAACTAAAAATTGCCATCTTGTTTGACCATTCCCTGCATCAGTAATATCAAGCATTAAAACCAAACTTTCAGTTCCAGAATCGACGAAATCTGTGCCAAAAATACAAACGGCTGAAAATATTTTGTTCATGGGTAATAAACCTGTTTTAGAGTCGTCATTGTGAAAGTGTTGGAATGCGTACATAACAAAAACATAAAACTGTTGGGACCAATATACTTTCATTCTTAAAAAAACCTGGCTTCAATTATGATCAATTTTTTTTTAGGGGGGGCCAGGGATTTTTTAGAGAAATTAGGCATGAACTAAGGCCAATGTGCATAAAAATCCGACGTCCATGCTGAAAAAATTAGAATGACAACTTAATAAAACATATCTGTTGTCGGGGTAAATTTGAAACCTGTTAGTTTAGGAACAGCTGAATCACAGCCATGAAAAAACATGAAAAGGAGGTCTAGAACTCACAGTGGCGATGGATTTGATCTTGCCGTCCTTGACCAGCATTTAAACACCATCGCTAATTGCTAAAACTAGCGATAATTCAAAGGTGCTAGCAGTCAAAAAATAACAGAGCAAACCACCTGGATAGTCAAACATTGATCTATGGCCAGCGTTCTCATGCTAATAATTCAGGTTATGGGTATGCCGACGCTATAAAAAATCAATCGGCCTTAAGTATTTTCAAACACTCAAAAAAAGCTTTTTCAGATTCACTTATTATTTAAAAACTTTTACGCCAGGCAAAAAAAAGACCTACATTTCTGTAAGTCTTTGATTTTGATGCCAAATAAGTGGCGTCCCCAAGGGGATTCGAACCCCTGTTACCGCCGTGAAAGGGCGGTGTCCTAGGCCGACTAGACGATGGGGACACTGTTTTTACCAAAAGCTTTTTAATCAAAGAATCTGGTGGAGCCAGGCGGGTTCGAACCGCCGACCTCAACACTGCCAGTGTTGCGCTCTCCCAACTGAGCTATGGCCCCCTCGAAAGAGCGCGTACTTTAATCAAGCAAGGTATCACTGTCAAGCATAAATACGTCATTAATCTTGATTTAAAAACATCAGTACAAAACCTTATATGACTGCCAAAATTATAATGCTTTTCTATTCTATAGTAACAACCTAGGGCACCTCTAAAAATAGTGTTTTTTTCGTGAGTGCAAGGAAGCACATGCGAAAAGCCCTAGTGTACGATAGTACATTAGGATCCGAGCACCGAGCTCACTTTACAGGATGTACGGCATGTCGATTTTGCAGGAGCGTAAAATCGGTGACAAGGCTATCTCGGAAAAAGTGCATCTTTAGAGATGCCCTCAATATAGTAGCCAATTTATGAAGAAAGTCCTCATCACTGGCGGAGCCAGACTTCTTAGCCCAACACCACTGACTTGCTGCTGAGTCAAAATATTCCAGTACGCGTGCTGGATAACCTATCCTCTGGAAATCGAGGCAATTTAACTTACAAGCATTCCTTGCTAGAATTTATAGAGGGTGACATCACCGATAGCGACATGGCTAACCAAGCCATGTTCGGTGTATCCCACTGCCTCAATCTTGCAGGGCAGGTTTCTGTGGTGGCATCGTTAGAAAACTCTGAGTTTTCGACGATGCAGAATATTATGGGTTTTATTAATGTCTTGGTCACGGCTCAACGTAATAAGGTTGAGAAAACTGTCTATGCTACTTCCTCTGCAACTTATGGAGAGCCCTCAGAATCCCCCTGCCGGAAAACTTTATAAAAATCAGCTTTTGCCCTATGGCTTGGAGAAGCAAGTCAACGAAGAGTAAACCGATATTTACCAGAAGGTTTATGAATTGAAGTCATTATGCCAACAGATTCTTTAATGTGGTTGGCCCAAGACAAGATCCAAAGTCGCCCTATGAAGGTGTCATTGATTTATTCGTCGATAGAATATCTCGGGGCGAACCACTCACTTGTTTTTAGTGATGACCAACAAACTAAAACTTTATCTTAGTCAGTGATATTGCTCGCGCCAATGTCGCGGCATTAACGAGATCGGCGACGGGTGCTTGCAATATTGCAACTTGACAACAAACAACATTATTAGATCTAATTGCCGTACTGTTA
>JBLILW010000019.1:0-18563 GCA_047638435.1 Urechidicola sp. | reverse complement strand
GAGTATTTGGATGTATCTCAAAATGGCCGCCCTGCTCTGGCGCCTGTAACATTAAAGTCATAGTGAAAGCATTATTCGAATCGAAGTGCCAACTCGAACGATCACCGTTTCTGTAACATAGCGCATTGACGGGTTGAAGGGGGTCTTCATTGTCATATAAATTATCGACACCAACGATACCTGCCACCAATTTTTTCATCTTATCCCAATAGTAAAGCGCCTTGAGAGGAGAATCGGGTTGTAACAGATCGGCCGCAATCATCCGAGTGCTGGCAGGTAGAAATACGTTACGAGGATGATCTTGCGGAAAAGAGCTATCAGGCTCTCGTTGTAGGTAACAATTTCTATCCGATTGGTTATCATTCGCCAGATGCAGAACGCTCTCAATTTGCTCGATTGATTGTTGCCTTGCCGCAGGTCGAATGAAATCAGGCAAAACAACATATTGCTGTTGGTCAAGTTCCTTTCGCAGTCGCTGAATCAATTCTTTGAACAATAATGAGTCTATATCCGTAATTGGATAACGGTCCAGATTAATAACTTGTTCAGGCCTCAAAAGCCGACTTTTATCTTCGTTGTCAATTTTCATCAATATCAACCCACTTAAGTTTTGTTATATCAAAATAAATACTTCATACACAATTCTACTCGAATATATTGGACAGGTAGCATATTTACTATTCAATGAACATCAAACCTTTTTCTCAGTCATTTTAAACGCGGGGTCATTTTCGAATAATTCTGGAGATATGTTATCTAAGTTATTCAAATCTACCGTGCTGGTAAAAGAAGTTTTCCATTTTAAGGAATATAAATCGTTGGCAAAAAATCTAACACAAGCCTGAAAAATAGAGCGTCAGGGAAACACAGAGTATTGTCTTTTGTACGAGCAAGCCAGAAAGTTGACTCCACCTTTGGTCAGTTCTACAGTTGGGTTTTCTTTAGCCCGTGCAGCATTTTATGCAGCTTGTAAATCGTAGCTATTGCCTATCAGAATCGCTTACTCTAACGTCCGATTAGAAAACAATCGAACGAAATTCTCAACAGATGGTGGGCTAGCTCCCCTTAATAATTTTGTTTGTTTTATTGAAAGAGACTTAGTTTTTTACGCCTCTTATCATATCGATAAAGCATTTGTACTTTACGGGTTTTCTTTACCCGCTATTGCTAACAGGCATTAGCCGCTGAGATAAACTTATCATAGCGGCCCCAAGAAGTGGACAGAGGTAGCTTTTAGTATTGCAACTTGGGTTATCGTCTGTGGGGGATCGACGTAACCGCTACTCTGCCTGCGATCGTTGCCAATAAAACTAGTATTAACCAGAGCATTGAAACACTCCCTGCACCACCATGTGTCAACGTTACTTCGGTATATTCTTCCGTGAATGCTGCTCTCTCTTCCCAGCTTAAATCTTCCAGCATGACACCTCGGCCAAGGTAGTGATGGTTTAGTCTTTGGTTTGCCACCATGTCCATATGGTTCAGACTATAAACTTCGATCAATATGTCGTAATAGCCGGGCGGATATCCTTCAAGTAATTCAGTTTCGACCTCGTATTCGTCACCGCTATCATCACTATAAATATTGAATAGATCGGTTGTGCTGTAATGGCTCCAGGGACCGCCATCACGACTTAGGAAAAGTTTTATATAGACAGTGGCACCTTCATGACTAACATCGATATCAAAGTTCACATTCAAAGCATGGTGATAGCCATCGAAGTCCAGATCAGACAGCAACTGTACGTCGGCACTGAAAACCTCAAAATACTGGTCATGCCGGTTGGCGATGCCTGTTTGACTATCACCTGTATTTTGTTCAGGCCGAGCATCAACCTTAGTTAGATCAGGAACAGGCTTTATATACAAGCTTTGCGACCTAAGCTTTTGTGAAAGCTCGATACTGTCGTCATGGACTAGCTTTCCAGCAGAACGTGACACTAGCATTTCATCCTGCGCAAACAACAACGAAGAGCACACAAAGATAAGTCCAGTTGCGAGGATTCGATTGATTATTGTCATGACTATCTCCTTGACTAGATCGTTATCAATATCGATTACTTAGTGCTGATAGCGTTTGTTAGATTTGTGACTATAACCACCAGAGCTGTGGCTATGCTTACGTCGACTATGCTGCTCGTGTCCATGGTGTCGAACGTTATTACTATAGCTATAACTACGATATGACTTCCTCGTAACTCTAGAGTTATGATGACCATGACTAAACAGGTAAGTCAGTGCAGCGACGGTCGCCAGCGGAGCAATCACATCACGGTAGTGACTTGCCTGCACGGGACTCATTACTAAACCAAGTACCAAAAAAGTTGAAACGAGTGTAGCTTTTAACTTTGAGACGCTGCTTTTTACATACCTGTTTTTAAAAATTCTAGCTTTAGTGATCTGAAACTTCTTCATCTGTATCTCCTGTCATTGCTGAACGATGGCGATACCTTAACTCAGGTTATCTGAATGCGAACTGAACCATAAAATTACCGATTGCCTTATACTAAGCAATGCACCTCTAACTCAGGGAATAGCACTTAATGAATACAATCAAACTTGCATCAGAGCAAATAGCGCCACTCAAAATTGTCTGCATAGGTCGTAACTATCTTGAACACATTCAGGAGCTTGGCAATGAAGTATCGGATAGCATGGTGATATTCATCAAACCGAATTCATCTATATCAAATAAATTACGAAGCACTATCAACGAACCCATTCATTTCGAAGGTGAAATTTGCTTCATGGTGAAACAGGGAGCTTTACATGCAGTAGGATTTGGCCTCGACCTCACAAAACGTGGCCTGCAATCCCGCTTGAAAGGAAAAGGACTACCGTGGGAACGAGCAAAAGCGTTTGACGGTGCCGCCTGTTTCAGCGAATTTATCCCACTTGGGAACACGCCTATTGAATCACTCAGCCTTCAACTAGATATAAATGGTAAAGAAACCCAACGTGGTGACTATCCATTAATGATTTATAAACCACAGAATATCCTGCAGGAAATATCCAGCTTTATGACGCTAAACGATGGTGACATCATCATGACTGGAACGCCGAAGGGTGTGGGTGTAATAAACCCTCAAGATATTTTCAACGGTAAAATACTGTCAGCCAAAGAAACCCTGATCAGTCAAGAATGGCTAGCTGAATAAAGCTATACTTTGTGGCTGCTTGATTAACATTGCAGGCGTTTTACATTTCAGCTACTCCACTTTAAAATCAGGTCGTAAGCAGTTGCTATCAACAACCTTGTGATTTTGTAGGGCGAAATAGCGTAACCATTATTGTAAATCAATAACTTATGGCTAGCCTTTTCAAAATTTCCTCCAGAAACACCACTCTTTTATCAGTGTTTTGGAGGGTTTATTTCTTAGCTCCCACAACAGAAAAAATTCTAAAAGACCGATTGTGCATCCATTACTCAGTTTGTTATCGTGTCCAGCCTCTTTTTCTAACTCCCTATTATTACCTGCCAAGACACAGAAAAGTGTTTGCCTTTGTAGTTTCCTAGTCAAGCATGGCATTTAACAAACAAAAAATAATAGACTGTTTCGAGCTTGTTAGCCAGTAGTGCCACTTTACTTTGATGCGGTTACCATCAGATTAACGCGGCGATTGATCGCACGTCCCTCGGGGGTTCCGTTGTCCGCTATAGGTTTAGATTTGCCATAGATGGCATATCTGATCTTGTAGTCGCCTGCCGAAGACGCCAGGTAGTCTGATACAGAGATAGCGCGATTAGTTGAAAAAATCTGGTTCAGCAGATCTGCACCTAGTGAATCAGTATCCCCTTCAACGACAACCAAATCCGTACCAACCATCGTGGTAATAATTTTATTTATTTTTTAAAGCAATGGTTACTATGTAGAAGTTGTGACTGATGATCTGGTAGGGAAGTTGTTTTTTATAAATCTAAAAAATAGATTGTTAACCTGTTGATATACCACGACCTCATCTGCTGGAAGCTGTTTCACCGCTGCATTAATCGCGTTCTAGAATCTAACCTGCCTGGGAGTTTGCCTCAATGCCGCACTCTGCAATTTCATTGAGCCCTCAGCCTCCAGAAGAGTGCTCTTTGCAGTTTTCAGCTCCTCACTTTGCATCTCAAAAACCTTCCTCCATGGTCAGGTTCTGTTCCAATTCACCCACAATTTTTGACAATGTTCCTCGCTGTTGATTTTGCATGACTATTTTAGTCACTACATTCTCCGGAGTTATCTTGTCGTTGGCGACAACGTCTATTATTTCAGTCAACAATACAGAGCTGGCAGCGTTGAATGCTTTCAGTGCGAGGTCGCCGGCGTTTCCAATTTCGACTTTCTGAATCGTTTGATTGACGGGATTAAGATCCCTGAATTGAAACGCTTGTACTTCCAGAGACAAGTATTCCTTTTGAAGTTTAGAGAACTCATTCTGCTCAATAACCCGTGAAAAATCGTCCCTTACGTCAAGAGCAACCTCATCAGTCTCGCTCAAAGCTTTTAGTAGTGTCGAGCTATTCTTCAAGCCTCCTCTTAGGCTTACCTTACTCACCTGCAAAATATTCACGGCGTTATTCTGGCGCGTTTTGGACAGCCTGATAACCTTCTGAAAATTACACTTTTCCAGATTCGTATTGTCGAGGATGTAATCACTATTGGAATTGTTCTTCAATCTCTTCTCGGCCTTGCTTAAATACTCGATACCCTTCGAATACTCATCCAAAGCCAGTAGGTACCGAGAGAAATATAGGATTCTGGAGTTTGGATTTATAGCAATTTTCAGCGGCAATAATTCCACTCTGCCTTTGGGTTCTAGAACGGAGTGATTTTCGTAAACGGAGCTTAAAGAGGCCGATATGAAGTTTGCTGCCTGCCTAAACGGTTGAGCCACAGTTGGACCCGCTTGTGAACTTCATAATTTGGCGGCAGAAACGCTCCCTGAGCTATCGTCGATGACAAATTTTAGTAAGCCGGTTTTGGGTTGTGTTCCAACGCAATTAGCAGATATTGTGGATAGGAATATAAGTATAAGAGCATCCCTAGATACGTCCTATTGAATAAGAATGGCTTGCGAGCGACAAAAGCCTAGGAGCGCCCAGCCCAGGGTATTAGATTTGAGAAAGCACCAGAAACCAATGAGAATTATGGATTCAGATACAGGACTTCAGGTACTTTGAGTCCAAATAAATAAACACAAGCAGGACTGCAAGCGAGAAATGTTAACTAACGATTGCCCTAATAAAAAATGATAAGGAATTACAAAAAGTACAAATCATTGCAGGCTAATATCAGCCCTCAATTAACAAAAAACTTTTCACCAGTCAGGTAATTAGTGTTCCCTTCAAGCAAAAAAAAGGTCGGAATAAATCCGGCCTTTTTATGCACTATCGTTTGAGACTATAGAGCCTTAATTTGAGCGTTAAAACGGCTCTTATGGCGAGCAGCTTTATTCTTACTGATAATGCCATTTCCTGCAGAACTATCCAGTACAGGGACAACCTTTTTGAAAGCAGCTTCTGCAGCGGCTTTATCAGATGAGGCTATAGCAGCAACAGTCGCCTTGACGTGTGTACGCATCATAGAACGCTGACTTGCATTGCGCTGTCGACGTTGCTCTGCCTGACCTGCGCGTTTTTTAGCTGAAGGTGTATTCGCCAAGGTTAACTCCGGGTTTGCCCATAAACATGGGATTATAAGAATGGACTATAAAAAAAATAGGCGCGTATTATCGACATTGGATGCTGACCTGTCAACAGATAATGCCAAGTCAATTCTGATTAATTCAACTCACCTAATGCTGCTGCCTGATAGCGCAACAACTTTGGTGTTTTACGAGCAAAGAGTCATACGCATGGAATGACTAAATAACTTTCGTTCAGACACATTATTTAATGTGTTCCAAAACGAAAGTAATCGCTGCTAACCCAGTTCCAATGGCAATCTCTTGTGTCCTTCCAGAACTTAACACCGAGTTGAAAGTGAGCACAGATACTAAGGCCTATTCTGGGGACGACGCGTCAATCACAAACAGCTTACGCATAGGCTCGTGAATGATCCATTCACCAATCCAACCCTGCGGCAGAACCAGTAGGTCACCTGCTCCTATATCACGCGCATTGCCACCATCGGCATCGCTCACTGTGGCGCGACCGGATATTATGTGGCAATACTCACCAGCAGCAGTACGATCAGCGGTGAAGTGGCCGGGTGTTCCTTCCCACACGCCTATTTTGGTTGTCTCATCGGCAGAAGTCCAAAGCATCTGACTCGCCTCAGTTTGGCCAGGTGTCAGCGTTGTAGGTTTGTCAGCAAATGAACTCAGAAGGGTTGATGAGAGGTTTTCAAATAGTTCTAAATTAATCATATAGTTTCCTGTACTAGTATATCAAAGCAATGCTCAACCGAAGCATTAACAATTATACTACAGGCCTTCAGAATGAATCCAGACAATGGCGGAAGATTAGGCTTGCCGCAAGCGCCATATCACCGTACGAGTAATTTCTTCGGTTCGCAGTTTGACCTAAAACTTTTAATGGCTTTTGAACACTATAACAAACTGGTTACATTTTTTGATGCGGTGACTATACCCTTCTCTGCACAGGCCTCATGATTCACTTCAATCTTATCCAGATCGTAAAGATAGTTAACCATAATGCCAGCTGACTGTTGCATTGCTTGAGTCGAGGTATCGGCAGCCCAGTTGATACGATCTAACGATGAACCATTGCCAATATGAAATCGGGCGACTGGATCGAGCGGTAAGTTTTTATCCTGCACTTTCACTAAATAATGTGCGACTAATGGCATTAACAACTTCTTTGCTGCAGCATTCTTTACTTCATCTTGAATCCAGCCAGGCTGATCAATAATTTCAACCGCTGCAGTGCAGCGATCAGCGATTACTTCGTCGCTATTCGACCTCAACCATTTGACCAGTCCGGGTACTGGTGAGAGCGTCACGAAACGATTTAACGACGGTAACTCCAGAGACAGTTCACGGACAACCTGTTTAATCAGGAAGCTGCCAAAAGAAACGCCTCTCAATCCATCCTGACAATTCGATATTGAATAAAACACGGCGGTAGTCGGTTTCTCACCGATGTTAGGCTGACGATTTTCATCGAGTACCTCTGCAATAGAGGCCGCAGTTTCTAGTGTCAGCGCTACCTCAACAAAAATGAGCGGATCTTCGCCTAATGCAGGATGAAAAAATGCGAAGCAGCGGCGATCAGACGGGTTCACACGCCGGCGCAAATCGTCCCAACCATTAATTTCGTGAACTGCTTCGTATTGAATTATTTTTTCTAGTAATAAAGCCGGTGTGTTCCAGTCAATTCGACGCAGAACTAAAAAACCTCGATTAAACCAAGAGCTAAACAGGTGCCTTAAGTCGTTATCAACCGATTTTAATTCAGGTACTTCTTTCAGGTATTGGAACAACCCCTGTCGCAATGCGACCAGCGTTTTCGTGCCATTGGGCGCAAGATTTAAGCGCCGAAACAACTCCTGTCTTTGTGGCTCGACCGCAATGATCAATTGTTTCAATGTCTCAGCATTTTGATCCTCTGTATAGGCTGTCGATTTTTTAAGCACATTAGCAGGATCGGGTTGATAGCGTTTCGCTAACTCCCGATAAAATGCTAAACGCGATTCGTCATCCAGTGTGCGAAAACCTTCTAATAACCTTTGCGCCCACGCAACGCCCGATGCCTCACCTTTGCGTGATAGTAATGTATCGCACCATTCGAGCAATGTGTTGACATCTGGCTCTGCAGTAGCCCCAGGAGCAAATGCCCTCAGGCTGCGTTCCGACAAGTTGGTAAACAATTCCTGCAACATACTAAATCGGCTCATTCTTTGGCTTCCTCTAAAGAGTTAAGTCTATTGATTGGTAACGCATAAAACCATGGATTAGAAATTTGAGCAATGAGTATTTCTAAATGAATATCTGCCCTAGTTAGGTGCATATACGTAAACAAATTTATGCAAGTCGACGCTGCGAATATCTGAGTTTATGCACGCCAACATTGAAATAGATAGCACAATTTTCTACTTTAAATGCATGGGTTTTCAGATAGACACAAACTGGTGCGCTCAAAGCCTCACCAGTAATAATATCGAAGCGCCCTTGGTGCAATGGGCACTCAAAACTGTGTCCATGACCATTCCAAATTCTAGATGTTCATCCTCATGCTTACACATACCATCAGTGGCGTAAAAACCCTTTGCTCTAATAAAGACAAAAAGTTTTGTCACCATGATCAAATCGAAGTAAATCCTCCTCATCAATATCATCTGTCGAACAGACAGAAACCCAATTCTCGCTCCTTTTGGTCACTCCAAATTTAAAATTGGCTTTTTATTAAACCGAGGCAGTTAACCCGGTCTTTTAAATTTAAGGATGCCCTTATATTTTGTAGGTTGGGTCTTGATCATCCAGCATACGAATCAACGCGCTCCAGGAACGTGTGACTGCATCACCAGGTTGATCTAAACTGGGTAAGCTGTGTCTAGCCAACATATCCAAAGCATCCTGATCCGGATAAATCAACTCGGCATTAGTCGCCATTACATCAACTTGCACCTTACAGGCGATTTCTAGTACATATAAGAAATAAAAGGCCTCGGCCACAGTTCGACCGGCAGATAACAATCCGTGGTTATGCATAATCATTAACCACTTATCAGCTAAATCTCGACCTAATTTGTCGCACTCCTCTGGATTATCATCAGCGACCCCGTATTCGTGGTAGCAAATTAAATCGCGAACTTCTCCCGCATGCTGGGTAAGGGGTAAAAATCCGTCCTTCATACAAGACACTGTCATACCTGCGCGGGTGTGACTATGCAGAACGACATTGATATCTGGACGGACCTTAAGTACGGCCGAGTGAATCGCATGACCTGCATCGTTGAATGGATAATCTCCACTGATCACATTGCCGTCGAAGTCAACTTTGATCAGATTGCTCGCAGTAATTTCGTGAAATAGCAATCCATAAGGGTTGATCAGGTATTGATCTGGGTGGTCAGGTACACGGGCGCTTAAATGAGTGAAAATCAAATCAGTCCAGCCATATTTCACGAACAGTCGATAGCAGGCCGCAAGATCGCAGCGTAGCTGCCACTCATCATCAGAAATGGGTTTATTGTTATCAGCAATCATCTTTGTCAATTTCACTCCAAAAATTTAATTATACTTTCTGAGTTGTAAAGATTTTCATCCGTGCTGTTTCATCAATGTCTACATCGATCCATGGTGTCTCATCAAAATATTGCCACTTCATTGTGAATGATAAAGTCAGAACGACAAAACAATTCTCAAAATCCCACGTTCGCACTGATCGAGCGGAAATTCACTTCATACTCTTGACCAATACCATCTCATACCCACCGTCAGTAATTATATGTGGCGCCTGACGAGTCAAAGAGGCTTTGGTATTAAGCTTTAGGGAACGACAACCGAGAGCACTTCCCAGTTAGTACGCCAGAATCCAGGGTCGGGTTTTGACAGTTGTTGCTTAATCGCTTATTTCAAGCCAGGTAGAGAGTAAAAAGGAACCTTCGGATATAGGTGATGCTCCACGTGATTATGCATATTCATATAAAGAAAGGTGACAATCCAGTTGGTTTTGAATGACCGCGTACTCTCGATAATCAACGGCAAACTTTTTGCCATTTCAATAAGCTGGATCAGGGTAATCAAAACCATCGACAATTTACCAAGCAACATCGAGATAACCAGAAACCAAAGCAGTTCATTGACGCCCAACACAATCAATCCACCGATAGCAGCATACACCAGAAAAAATATCCATGCGTTACGCCGAACACGCGACAATTCATCTGCCGGGATGACCGATTTCATTAGCGCTGTATAACGTCCATACATGATTCTGAAGTTCGTCGCTATGGCGAAGTGCAATAGTGCATAGCCAGTCACCTCAGCCAACCATCCACAAACTACCTAGCCAGACATAAATCAGATAAACCAATGCCAGTAGGCTGACGAACCACTTTAGCAAGTAGATAAGCCTAGGACGGTCAGATCGAAGACATTTCACTCTAACTGATTTTCGATCGAGATTAACACCTCTAGGACGGGCGTTGTTAGCCTCAAATTTTATAGTCATCGGATGTTTTTTCTAAGCCTGAAATAACATCTGGATGAGTTATTACGATTAATGTAATGAAAATCAAATCGAAGTTTTGTTTCACCATGACAAATAATATTGATGCTTGATTTAAATACTCAACTCAAAACTTTGTTGCAGGTGGCAAGACTCGGTAACTTGACGCGTCGTGCAAACCTCACGCCACAGGTTGACCGATTTATCGAATATGCACGCAATGACGTGATGAAAAATAACAGGCTACCTGGACTCGAGCTCAGGCGCTAGAGCACTGTTCAATAATGGTCCTAAAGGTTAAATTAACTCTAGGACAATGTGTTTTTTTTGTCGATGGCAAGCGGTGCAGCCAATGCGCCTGAGTCACTCCTTTCATCACTAACAAGCTACCATGTTGCAAAATAGAACCATGGGTTTCTTTCGATTTCTTATGCTTAAAACTAAACTGACGTTCTGCACCCAGACTGACCGATGCGATAGCGCCGTTTCGCTTTAACTGCTTTTCGCTATCACTATGCCAAGCCATACCCTCGTTACCGCTGTGATATAAATTGAGCAGGCAGGAGTTGAATGTCTCTCCGCTGACTCTCTCTACTTTATATTTTAAATCGAGTAGTTCACTCGTCCAAGGCAATGCTGATCGAGTCACTTTTGAATAGGTATAATCAAATGGTTTGTCTGCATACCAGCCAACCTTTCGTTTCGTTATTATTTTTTTATTGAAGATAATTGCCTCATCGTTTTTCCATTCGATGTTGCTTAGCAAACACGCCAAAAAGGAATCCGCATCTTTAGCCTCAAGTACGATACCGTGATAATTAGCCTCACCGTCTTTGGGGAGTAAGTTGATCGGTGGATCGAGTAATTGAGAAAATAGGTTCATATCAAGCAATGGATACTCTAAAAATAGTGATGCCTATTGGATGGTTTATAGGTTCGGGCGGTTTTAGTTGTGGATGAATCATATAAAATCATCTATTGTGAATTAGTTGGATAAGTCACAAACGAACCAGATTATGGTGATGCTATATGAAATTTTGGGCATTAAATCACAACACTTCATGCTCCATAACGGGTGATACTTCAATTCACACATGAGGCTCTACAATGAAAATATTGACACTTGTTTCACTCGCTTTTGTTTTAAACATTGCCACTTCCGTTTTTGCCAATGAGCTAATATCAAAATCTCCAGCTGGTGCGTCCGCTTATTTCGTGACGCCAGTTAATGGACAAACGGTACCACAAAAATTCAACATCAAATTTGGATTGAAAGGCATGGGCGTCGCGCCGGCTGGTGCAAAATTTGACAATACTGGTCATCACCATATTTTGATCGATACAGCCGAACTACCCGCGATGGACAAGTCGTTACCGGCTACACAAAAAATCAGGCATTTTGGCGGTGGTCAAACAGAGACTGAATTAAGTCTTGAACCAGGAACGCATACCTTACAGCTCTTACTCGGAAACTTTGCTCACATTCCACACGACAAACCTGTGCTGTCAGAAAAAATCACAATCACTGTAGAGTAATTTGTAGACTGATAGGCGACTTGTTAGCAATCAGTATGTGCACCGCTAACGAGTCGTCTATCGGACTTAGTTTATAGAACTTAACCCTCCGGACTTAGGTAATCGGTCTGGTTAATTGCACCTGCTGACTTCGATACCGAGTCCAACCGAGCAACATAATAATTCCGGCAGTAATACACGCCACCGGAATCGCGTATGCATTGAGCGTTTCCCAGCCAAATCTGTGGTGTAAATAACCCGATGAAAGTGCTGTCAGAGCGGTTGTAGAAAACACCATGAATTCATTGATACCCTGAACCATACCCTTCTCCGCTGGCAGATAGGCCTCGGTCAATAATGTCGTGCCGCCAATATAAAGAAAATTCCAACCAACACCGAGCATAATTAAGCCAACGACAAAGTGCGAATAGAATTGCCCTGAAAGCGCTACCATTGCACAAACAATCAAAATCAATGCGCCAGTAAACATCACTTTTAGAACACCGAAACGGTCAATAATGCTACCAGTAAAGAATGACGGGGCGAACATGCCGACAATGTGCCATTGAATGACCAGAGCCGTCGCGCCAAATGCCATATCTCGCTCATGCATAGCAAGTGGTGTCACCGTCATCAGTAAATTCATGGTGCCATAGGCCACCATCGCACTCAGTGCTGCCACCAGAAAAGTAGGGCTAGTCAGCACCAAACGCAGCGATCGCTTATGCCCTAAAGACTCTTCAAGTGATGGGGATGGCAATCGAAGAAAAACCTGAACAATGACAACACCAGCACAAAACACAGCAATCACCGCATAGGAGACACTAAACAATGCGCCGGGAATAATCTCGCGGGTTATATTCGCTATATTCGGGCCAATAAACGCAGCAACCAGCCCGCCCAGCAGTACCCAGGAGATCGCTCTACTTTTATGTGAAGGGTCGACGACTTCAGTCGCTGCAAAACGATAATACTGAGCGAATCCACTGGCGATACCAAATACCGCCGAGCCAATACAAAAAAACAAAAAACTATGATAATAAATACCCGCCGCCGATATGGAGGCGCCAACTACGCCTGCACAGCCACCCAATGCAAAGCCCGCACGACGACCATGTCGGCGCATGAATAGCGACGCTGGAATCATCGTCAACATCATTAAGCAATAAGTCAGCCCCAGTGGCAATGTCGTCAAGGTTGGATTTGGTGCCAGTACAACGCCAACCAACGCCGAAGAAGCTATCGTCATAGACGTGCAAGACAGCATGAGCCCTTGACAGGTAGCGAGTAAAGATAGGTTTTTTATAGACATCGAGCCTTTTAGCATCTTTGTGATCTGGCATGCAATCGTTTCGCGATAATAGATTCAACAACCGTAGGTCGGAAAATCGCAGCACCTTCAGGCAAACTAATTCGCCCATTGGTTTAACGCCGCTAGCAGCCACATCGGCACAGACAACTAAAGGGTGACAGTGTAGGACTTTACCTGAACATTCTATTGCTTTAGTTTTGTAACTCTGTCGCGACCTTTGTGCGATGACCCCGTGGCGTACTTCCAAATAACTTATGATAGCTGTAGGAAAAGTACGATTGGGTTTCGAAGCCGGAAGCAATTGAAATATCCATGACACTGCGATTAGTATTAAGTATTAATTGTTTCGCATGTGATAAACGCAAGGATAGATAAAATTGGCTTGGTGTCCGATTGCGGTGTTTGTGAAACAGGCGTTCGATTTGACGTAACGATAGATTGCATTTTTTCGCAACGTTATTTAAAGACAGTGGTACTTCTATGTTGGCCTCCATTACGTTGATGACGTCGATTAGTATTGGTGCATTCATCGCCAGATCAAGCCGTCCGGCCATCTGCTGTGAATCAATGCCGCTCCGAATTCGATCGTGATGATAATACTGAGAAATTTTCTGTGCCAGGCAACGTCCATGCTGGTTCTCGATCAATTTTAACATCATGTCAAGGGTCGCAGTGCCTCCTGAACAGGTGAAACGCTTTTTGTCAATTTCATACAGTGTGAAAGTGACGTCCAGTTGCGGGTAAGCTTCTTTAAGCACGGGAATACTCTCCCAGTGAATCGTGCTACGACAGTGATCGAGCAATCCAGCTCTGGCCAAAATAAAACTACCCCAGCTCACAGTACCCAGATTGACCCCCTGCTTATCCATTCTCTTTAAAATATTGATTATTGATGTATCGTCAAAATGCTGCGCATCTTCCGATGCGCAGATTATCAAAGTTTCAAGATCCTTTGCCTCTTTCAGTGGCAGTGTGGGAATTGATATGCCAATGTTGGATTCTACAAGTGCGCCATTCGACGAAAAGAATTGCCACTCGAATAAACAAGTTTCTGACAAACGATTGGCAGTACGTAAGGTTTCGACAGCACAACTAAACGGTATCATCGGATAACCTTCGATGAGTAAGATGCCGATTTTTTCAGTCTTGTTAGCGATCATTACTCCTCCAGCATTAAAATTATTGAAAATTTAATTATATAGTATTTATAACTTCACACCGATAAAAGCATTAACCCTACCCTTTTAAAAAATAAATAATCAAGTGCATTATGGTCTCACGTTTTTTGGTGATACCTAAGCCATCCAAAAACTGATTAATAAACCAAAAAAAATTAACCCACACCAAATAAACCAGCACCAATAAATAAAATAATACTCACGCTCATGCAAACATAGGAAACCTTATTAATCCCCTTGATGGTTTGCTCAGATGCTTTTCCCTTTGTCTGGCACCAGCTAGCAAGCATGGAAAATACACCACCAATAATTGCGAGTGTAATTACAGTTTCTCGACTTAATAAAAAATCCATCATAACAATTGCTGAATACCTTTTAATCGGATCGTTTCGAATAGGCCTCTAGGAAATCAGCAGCAGCTTTACTCCCACCTGAGAATGATTTCATTGCCTCTTCGTGCAGTAGAGTCATGACTTCCTTCTTTATTTCGTTAGCACGTGGATTACTGACAATATCCTCAATTTTTCTTGGTCTGGGTATATCAATTTCAATCACATGCCGAGTTTTAGTAGGTAAATTAGTCATTATGATCAGGCGATCCGCAAGGAAAATAGCTTCATCAATATCAGTTGTTATAAAGAAATTTGTGTTCCGATCTTCTTCGTAAAGACCTGCATAGTATTCCCACATCAATTCTTTTGACATGTTATCGAGCCCCCTGAAGGGCTCGTCCAATATCATGATCTCTGGCTTATTAATCATAGCGCGCGCAAGTTCAGCCCGTCTTTGCATACCACCAGAAAGTTGATCTGGATATTTATCCCTAAATGCTTCCAACCCTACTTTAGCCAGTAAAAATTCTGCTAGTTCAGTAGTCTCTTTACCCGTTTCACCACGTGCCCTAGGTCCATACATAATATTGTCATAGGTCGTCATCCATGGAAACAATGCTGATTCCTGAAACAATACCAGTCGATCCTTGCCAGGGCCGGTTATGGGCTTACCATTCATGGTTATCCCACCCGTGGTTGGTTTTTCGAAGCCAGCAATTAATTGTATTAATGTACTTTTTCCACAACCTGATGGGCCTATCATCACAGTGAGCTTATTGCTTTCTATGGTGAACGAGCAATCCTTAATAATCTCTTTAGCAAAAGGCCCACCGCCATAAACTTTACTAATGTTGTTAACCACTATCTCACTGTTATTCTGTGATCTTGATTCTACTTTGGGCTTAACAGTTTCCTGAATTATTGCATTCATATTTTTCACCGTGTTTGCAACCAAGGTGTCAATCGACCACCTAAGCTACGTAACATTTCACTACTAAAATAACCCGCAATACCAATGCTGATCATGCCGACAACAATCTGTTCGTACGACCCACCGACATAGGAATTCCAGATAAAGAAACCAAGGCCACCACCAGCACCACCAGAACCACCACCACCTGAAATCATTTCAGCTGCAACTACGACTTCCCAGGTAATGCCCATTCCTACTGCGGATCCAACCACGATAGAGGGTAAGGTAGCAGGCAGTACAACCCGTCTAAAAATATCCCATTGCGAAGCACCCATCGATTGCGCCGCTTGAAGATATTGTTTATTGATTGATTTAGCACCACCTAACACATTGATAACAATGGTATAAAAAGCACCTAGAAAGGTGACAAATGCAATTGATAGTTCTGCTGTTGGCCAGAAAATAATAGAGGCCGGCACCCAAGCGAGAGGCGGTATAGGCCGTAAAATTTCAAACGATGGAAAAGCTGTGTCATGGAAAGTTCGATTGACCGCCATAAACAAACCAAAGGGTATACCGATAATCATGGCAGCTAAAAAACCACCCAAGACACGCATAAAACTTAGGTACCAACTTCCCCAATAACTCGGATCACCAATGAGTCCACCCCAGCTCACAAATACGTCTGTTGGTGGTGGTATTAAGCCGATCCAGGGTACAAGATATCCAAACCATGCCTCAAAACGAGCGCCTACTTCCCAAACTAGCAAAAATATAGTGATGGAAATGATGCCACGCCAAAATGCTCTGCTTAAGATTCTATCTTTTAACTTAGTTATATTCATCTTTATTTACCCCTCTTTCTCGCCGGCTTCAAAGGCTTTCTTAGCCTCTTCATGCACGACGCCTTTTGCTTCTTCCATCAATTCACGAAACCTTGGGCTGGTGAGAACGCTATAATCGCGGGGATGAGGGATATCAACTTCAACTACTTTTTTCGGTTTACACGGCCTAGAAGACATAATGATTAATCTGTGCCCAAGAAATATGGCTTCTTCCAGATCGTGAGTTATAAAGAAAATTGTCACTTTATTTTTATAATAAATATCGAGTAAAGCTTCATGCATGACAGATTTCGTAAGCGAATCAAGCGCTCTGTAAGGCTCATCAAATAACAATACCTTGGGGTCAAGCATTAATGCACGTACGATTTCTACACGCCGTCGCAAACCAGAAGATACTTCTCCAGGGAAGCTGTGTTCAGTGCCACTCAGGCCTGCATCTGCCATCATTCTGATTGCCTTTTCATATACTTCTTCTTTACTGAGCTTTCCAGCCATCATTGGGCCAAAAACAACATTTTCAAGATTAGATTTCCAGGGAAACAAGGCACCATTTTGAAAAACTACAATACGATCTGCACCAGGTTCAGCCTGCATTTTTCCAGGCCCACAAAGCAATTCATCATCCAGATAAATCTGACCTGACGTAATATCGTGAAATCCCGCAATCGCATTGAGCAAGGTTGTCTTTCCACAACCAGAGGGCCCAACAATCATGCATATTTCGCCTCCTGGAATATCAATAGAGCAGTGATCAACAGCCATTACAGCCGCACCATCAGGATCATAAACTTTTACGACGTCTTCGATACGAATGGCACCCTTGATTGTATTTTTCTGAGGATTAGTATCAGTGTTCATTGCAGCACTCATTAGTTGTCTCCCAAAGCAAGCTCTCGAACTCGCCATTGCATCATGAAATCTCCAGCCATACGCACCATTGTACTGGTCACAAAACCGACCACACCCAGCGTAATCATGCCAATCACGATCGTGGGGTAAGTAACCATTGTGTAGGCCGTATTAATCACGTATCCCAGTCCAAATTGACCCGATACCATTTCTCCAGCCACTAACGAAAACCAGGCAACTCCAATTGAAATTTGAAGACCAGTAAAGATATATGGCATCGCACCAGGCACAATCACATGCCTGAATGTTTGCCAACCATTAGCACCCAGACAGCGAGCCGCACGTGTATAGGACTCATCGATAGATTGAACACCCAGCATTGTATTTAACGTAGTGGCAAAAAACGATGCTAGGAAAGTCAGGAATATGACCGGGGTTTCAGAACCACTGAACATAATAATGGCGAGTGGAACCCAGGCCAGAATTGGAATAGGACGCAGCACTTCAAAAAGAGGAAATATAAATTCATTAAACTTTTTCGACCAGCCTAACAATAAACCTAATGGCACACCGAGCGCTGTCGCAAGGAAAAAAGCATAGGCAATTCGACGCAGACTAATGCCGATGTGTGTGTAATATTCTGGGGTATAAACTGATAACCCGTAAATAGGGTCTTTACTGAAATATTCAGTTACCACTTCCGTTAGCCCTGGCATATCCTCGAACCGAGGTAATTTCCAGACTTCAACAAAGAGATACCATATTCCCAGCAAAAAACCGACACCAATCAACATAAGGTACGGCTTTGGACTTTTTAACCAGTTTGAAATTCGGTACATAGTTAAAGCCGTACCGGTCATTTCTGACGCCTGTAAGCTTGTTGTGTTCATAATATCCTCAGAATGTACTTTTAGTACTTATATCATAAAATAACAGTCAACTAGCCTTAAAAAATGGCTCTATGGAAGCTGTTATGCCATGTGTGTTTGCTTACTAATCGTCTCTAATACGCTTAGTTACTTAGTTACTTAATTACTTAATTATTTTTATTATTTTTCGTTTCTTAACTATTTTATTATGTTTGCTTACTAACTGCGTTTATTGGGTACTTTGTCACTTTAGCCCTATCCTCCGCCATCATAATAATTCGACGAAGGACAGGATTTTTTAGTGAATACTAGTTATTAGCTACCCAGGAAATGCGCCTTGCTGCGCTCTTACTTCACCAATAGGTGCCGTGAGTCCACGCTCCTTCAATATAGCTTCAGTAAATTCCGTCATAACAGCACCATCTCGAAGAGTTTCGACATGGATAGTCTTAATACCATGTAAAAACGTGGTTGCTTTCGTGATAAGAGCCTGAGCCTTTGGTGTGATACCAAACGCAAGCTCGATCCGTACTGGCGTTCCACCTTCCGCATCTGAATAGGCGCCTGCATATGATTTCCACAGTACTTCTTCAGTAAAACCAGTGGTCTGTGATTCAGCCATTCTGACTACCG
>JBLILW010000018.1:0-18814 GCA_047638435.1 Urechidicola sp. | reverse complement strand
ACTTGGGTAAGAAGTCGGTTTCAGCGACCTTAAAAGTGTTAATGAAATCTTCTATATATTGCAGTGGATCGCTGGTTTCTTCTTCATCAACTATCTCCCCATTTATCTCAACTGACACTTGATGACCGAAAACTTTTAGTCGGGTATGACAAGCCAGCCCAATAATCGAATATCGCCCCCATTTTTCGCCACCTTGGACAGATTCGAACAAGTAAGAATATGGCTCGTCAGCCAGCTTAAGGTAGGTACCTAGTGGTGTGTCAAGGTCGGCGAGAACTTCTCTCACCAATGGAATGCGATTATAGTCGTGCTTAATTTGGTCGAACTGTGTGGAATTCATGGCAATAACTCAAAATACGAAACAAAGATCAAATGAACGAAAGTACAGGGTGCAACTGTAGCGAATCACCATCGCCAGCGGATGTTGCGGACCTTGCTGTATTGACCTTGTTGGATCATAGTTAGATCAGTGTTTTGAGTTCGGCCAAAGAATTTATCACAGCATCAGGATGATGGCTACGAATATCTTGTCCGTGGTTATAGCCATAACTGACACAGATAATTGGCATACCTGCAGCGCGAGCAGCCATAACGTCGCTGACGGAATCACCCAGCATAACCGCCTGTTTAGGATCGACCCGTAATTTTTTCGCTGCCAGCAAGAGTGGTTGTGGGTCTGGTTTTATTCTTTCAACCTGATCACCACCGATGGTGACATCAAAAAAATCGGCGATGCCCATCGCCGCCAGCAAAGGCCGGGTGAATGCAATCGGTTTATTGGTTACGCAACCAAGCTGATAGCCCCGCTGTTGTAGATAGTTCAAGCCCACTTCAACACCTTCATACAAGTAACTATGCTTGCCATTGTTAGCCGCATAAGCCACCTCGAACAGAGGCAGGGCTTTTTGAAATAACGCTTCGTTCGGCTCGCCCTCCATCGAATTAACTAACGCTCGCTTGACCAGGCGACCGGCCCCATTGCCAATCCATTCAGTGACTGCATCAATGCCTCTAACCGGCATCGCCAATTGCAGCATCATTTGGTCGATGCCATTGGCGAGGTCTGGCACACTATCAACCAGCGTGCCGTCTAGATCGATCAATACCGCTTTTCGATTTTGGAACAAACTCATCACTATTAATTCCGGACTAATATTAAACCTATTACGTCGCTATTTTAGAGCCAACGCTGCTCTCACTTCGGCGATGATACTGTCGTATCGATTGGCATCGCTTTGCTGAGCATGGCCAAAAATTCCCGAACCAAGCACGAAAGTATCTGCACCCGCTTCGGCAATTGATTGAATATTGCTCGCCTTAACACCACCATCGACTTCAAGTCGAATATTGTATCCTGACTGATCAATCAGACTGCGAACCTGCTTCAATTTATCCAGCGTGGCAGGAATGAAACTCTGTCCGCCAAAGCCAGGGTTAACTGACATCAACAAAATCATATCAACTTTATCCATCACATATTCAAGGTAGGACAGCGGCGTTGCCGGATTAAAAACTAGCCCTGTTTTGCAGCCACTGTCACGCACCAAACCCAGGCTGCGATCAACATGGTCTGAAGCTTCCGGGTGAAAAGTAATATAACTCGCACCTGCTTTGGCAAAATCAGGAATGATTCGATCAACAGGCTTGACCATTAAATGCACATCAATCGGCGCGGTAACGCCGTGATTGCGTAATGCTTCACAAACCATTGGGCCAATAGTCAGGTTTGGCACAAAGTGATTATCCATCACATCGAAATGAACAATATCAGCGCCAGAGGCCAATACATTATCGACTTCCTCTCCCAGGCGAGCGAAGTCTGCTGCTAATATCGAAGGTGCAATTTGAAAGTCGGTCTTTAGGAGGTCAGGCATTAGTTTTCCAAGGCGTCAATTTGAGCAGTAATGTACACGATTTTAATGCCTATTTCAGCCCTGTGAAGCTGGCGAATGGGATTAGTTTTGCTCGCACAAAATTCTTAGGCTTCATCATCTGCAATAGGTCACCGACTACTGTGGACTTAGGGCAATAATAGCGCAGACTTAGTACTAAGTGACATACGACCGCCATGGATGGCGGAAGTGTCGTTTTGGCATCGTTACAGGGATATAACTAATTAGAACAATGCAGGAGCAATTGTCGAGGGGCCATCACTGATGAGAAGCGACGACCCGTTCATCCTGAACATCGTCAATCCTGCGCATCCATGCGCCCGTGACATACCGTTCATCCTGAACATCGTCAATCCTGCGCATCCATGCGCCCGTGACATACCGTTCATCCTGAACATAAAAAAGCAGGCTATTGGCGGTTTTAAACATCTTTTAATCTATTATTTATTTCAGGCTTCCAATGTAGTCAGCCAAATTTTTAATATCAGCATCGCTCAAACCAGCAGCCATCGCATTCATAGTCGCGTTTTTGCGAGCTCCACTTCGGAAATCAATCAGGTTTTTCATAATAAAGGCAGCATCGCGCCCTTTTAATACAGGGTTAACGCCTGCACCTTTTCCACCGGCACCATGACAACCGATACAACCTTTTGCAGCATAAGCCGACTGACCAGCAGCCACATCGGCGTAAGCCACACCGCTAAGCAAAACTGACAAAGAACAAACAATTATTGCAACAAACTTCATTTTTCTAAACTCCGTAGTAGTAAATTTTGGTATGCCATAAGATAATACAGATAAAGTAAAATGCCTAAATAAAACGGACCATAATGGCGATGAAAAATCCAATATTTTATGACAAAGCAAGTCTTTATTATATAAAGGATATGAATCCCAGCTGAACCAACACTGAATAGTGCCTAATATGAGCGATTTGAAAGACTACAACCAAACCATTCGACAGGATTTAAATATCCCTAGCGACAGCAATAAACACGCTTTGAAATTTAAAACAACTTGGGGATTATTTTCGCCCCGAGCAATTGATAACGGCTCTCAAATGCTGCTCGACTTTCTAGATATAGATCCAGCTGACGATTGCCTCGATATGGGTTGCGGTTATGGTGTTCTCGGTTTGACTATGGCCAAACTCGCACCTAATGGTCATACATTGCTGGTCGACAAAGACTTTATTGCGGTTGAATACTCTGAGAAAAATCGTATTTTGAATCATATTGATAATGCTAGCTGCCAGCTAAGCAATGGCTTCGATCACATTCCAAAACAAAGTTTCGATATCATCGTGTCCAATATTCCGGCTAAAGTAGGCAAAGAAATGCTCTACATTTATTTATTCGATGCGCTCAAATATCTAAAGCCTGGCGGTTCATTTTACATCGTCACAATCACCGGCTTACGCCAATTTTTCAAACGCGGCTTTAACGAAGTTTTCGGGCATTATGAAAAAATAAAACAGGGCAAGACCTATACTGTTGCCAGAGGCATCAAACAAACGAGATAACTAATGGGCATTTTTAGAGATGCCCATTAGTTTGTTAAACAGTTAAAGAAGTGCGATGCCTAGCTAACTAACTTTTGTTTAGCTAAGGCGAGTAATTCAAGTGCCTGAGGCGTGCTATCAGCGAGGAAATTAACATGCCCCATTTTTCGACCAGTTCTGGCCTCGGCTTTTCCATACAAATGTAATTTTGCCTTACCTTGTTGCAGCAGGCCACTCCAATTCGGTGTAGCCGTTTCAGGCCAGATATCACCTAACACATTCCACATTGCGACTGGGGTGTGTAGCGCACTATCACCAGCCGACAGGCCACACATCATACGCACCTGCTGTTCGAACTGAGAGGTGTAGCAAGCATCCAACGTGTAATGACCAGAATTATGAGGACGTGGCGCCATTTCGTTAATCAAAATATCGTTATCCGATGAGATGAAAAATTCAACCGCTAATACGCCACAATAATCTAAACCATGTGCTATTTTTGTTGCAGCATCGATTACTTCTGCTTTCATTTCCTGCGACAAGTTAGCTGGTGCAATAGAAATATCGAGTATGCCATTGCGGTGTTGGTTTTCAGCCAATGGAAAACAATCAACCTCACCGGCCTGACTGCGACATAACACAACCGAGACCTCCTTTGCCAGGTCGATACGTTTTTCGAGCACATAGGATATTGATCCTATGTGCGAACATGCGGCCACTAATTCATCATAGTTTTGACAAACTACCTGCCCTTTTCCATCATATCCAAGGGTATTAGTCTTTAAGATGGCAGGGAAACTAAAGCCCTTTGCCTGCTCGATATCATCTTCAGATTCTATCGATAGGAAATCAGCAACACTCAATCCCAATGACAGGAAGAATGTTTTTTCACTATAGCGATTTTGCGCGATTCTCAAGGCGCTGGCAGAAGGATGCACTGGCAACGAGTTGGCAAGATACTCTAGTGTATCCGCGGGGATATTTTCAAACTCAGTACTAACAGCCGCGCAATGTCTAGCCATGTAGTCCAGCGCTTGGCGATCATCATAATTGGCTTGCAAATGCTCACTTGCCATACTGCCAGCAGGGCTGTTCGCGGCGGGATCAAGCACTATCACTTCATAACCCATCGATCTGGCGACACTAACAAACATGCGGCCCAGTTGACCACCACCTAGCATGCCCAGTTTTGCGCCTGGCAGTATTACGTCAGGGAGTATTGCGTTCGACATCATTAATTTACCGGAGGCAAGGTCATTTCTAATACGGTTTTCTTTTGGTGCTGACGAAATGCTTCTAGCTTGTCTGCTACGTCGCTATCAAATACTGACAACATCGACACAGCAAAAAGTGCCGCATTGATTGAACCCGCTTTGCCGATAGCAAACGTGGCAACAGGAATGCCTTTTGGCATCTGTACGATAGACAATAATGAATCTTGCCCTTTTAAATGCTCACTTGGGACTGGCACACCCAATACTGGAATGGTCGTATTCGCCGCCAACATACCAGGCAAATGCGCGGCACCACCAGCACCAGCAATAATGCAACTGAAACCGTTTTCGCGAGCAGACTTTCCAAAATCAGTTAACAAATCTGGTGTGCGATGCGCTGATACCACCTTGGCTTCGTATTCAATGCCAAACTTTTCCAGATATTCCACGGCAAATTGCATGACAGGCCAATCGCTGTCACTACCCATTACTACTGCAACCTTTAATTTCGACATGGTGGCCTCCGTGTCGTTTAGAAAAAGCGAACTATTATACCCCTTTTCCAAAACAAATAACCATTTGGTTTAGTCCGTCTTATTCGACGTATTAGATGATCTGAATATCGCCATGCTATATGCTATTATCCACCCTCTTCAGATCTGTCACTGTAGACTCTAACCGCCACTTCTTCATTTATCGAAAACTATAGAAAGCATAGACAACAATGAACGCGACAAACACTTCTTCAGCTGTATTTGAAACTAATATCGACAACCTTGAATTAATTGCCCGAGGCAAGGTGCGTGATATCTACCGCATCGACGATGAACACATGCTCATCGTATCAACCGATAGGCTATCAGCATTTGATGTTGTATTTTCACAGACCATCCCGAAAAAAGGGGCATTATTGACTCAGGTCTCTAACTTCTGGTTTGCACGTACAGACCATATCATTCGAAATCATCTCAGCGATTTGCGTCTTGAAGATTATGTTTCTGCCGAAGATTTACCGCAGCTTCAATCAAGATCAATTATTGTTAAGCGCCTCAAAACATTACCTGTCGAGGCTATAGTTAGAGGCTACATCATCGGTTCAGGTTGGAAAGATTACCAAACCACTGGTGAATTATGCGGTATCAAATTGCCTATTGGGTTACTACAAGCCGAGCAATTAGCCGAGCCAATATTTACGCCATCGAGCAAAGCGGCCGTTGGGGATCACGATATCAACATCAGCTTCGATAATGCAGTTGAACTGATTGGTGAAGACATGGCGAATCAGGTTAGAGATGTCAGTATTTCACTCTACAAAATGGCTTCGGACTATGCCCGTGAGCGGGGTATTATTATTGCTGACACTAAATTTGAATTTGGCGTTGATGAAAACAACCAACTAGTCTTGATTGACGAAATACTAACGCCAGACTCATCACGATACTGGCCTGCCGATCAATACCAGAAAGGCATCAGCCCACCTAGCTACGACAAACAATTTATTCGTGATTACCTGGAAACTCTCGACTGGGACAAGACACCACCCGCACCCATTATTCCACAGGACATCATCGACAAGACTCAGCAGAAATACCAGGATGTGCATGATATCTTGACTCAGTAATCCACTCTTTAATAGACTGATAAAGAACGCACCGATTATCAGGCAATGTTTGATCAACCGGTTGAATGTTTCAGGTGTAAAAATTTTTCTCTAACTTTTGCTAAATAGTATTGATACGTTTTAAAATAAACCACACCATAACTGTTTTGAAGTGACCGAAACGGCATTTTTCCTGAACCAGAACGCGCCTAAAAATCTTATGCTGCAGTTACGCAAAAAAAGCATTCAGGTTGATTACGCGCAAGATAATTATATTTCGAGACCATAATTAACTAAGCGTAGCTGTTTATTATAAACTACACTTGTCTGTTGATTCATGCACATTAGTATGAGCTTTCTATATGGTATCAGGTTCATGAATAAAGAAGAAATATTGGCTCGAAACAACATTAATATCAGTGGCAGTGGTGATAAAACGCTTCTCTTAGCGCATGGTTTTGGCTGTGATCAAAATATGTGGCGTTTTCTACTGCCTGAACTGGAAAAACGTTTCAAGGTAATATTATTTGACTACGTAGGGTCTGGCAGCTCAGATTTAAGCGCTTTTTCACAGAGTAGATATTCAAGCCTGGAAGGATACGCGAAAGATCTAGAAGAAATATTAGTGATGCTAGATCTTAGGGATGTTTCGGTCATAGGGCACTCAGTAAGCTCAATGATTGCTGGCATTGCATCAACCAATATACGAGACAGAATATCAGATCTCACTATGATTGGTCCCTCGCCCTGTTTTATCAATTCGCCACCAGATTATGTTGGCGGATTCGAAAAACAGGATATAGAGGAGTTAATTAATTTAATCGATAATAACTATATTGAATGGGCAAATTATTTTGCGCCATTGGTAATGGGTGCCAGTCACTCTCCGGAGTTAATTGGTGAATTATCTGGAAGCTTTTGTAGTACTGATCCGATCTTCACAAAAGCATTTGCTAATGCGACATTTTTTTCCGATCACAGAGACTTACTGACACAAATTCAAATGCCAACACTTGTTTTACAAAGCTATGATGATTCGCTAGCATCGGTCGAGGTGGGAGAATACATAGCTGATAAAATACCGAACTGTCAACTCGATATTATCGAGGCAGAGGGCCATTGTTTGCATATGACGAAGCCGGATTTAATTACTCCAGTGATTATCGATTTTATAAATAAAAATCAGCAACAGGTTTAGATAGTACTTAATGCCTATTTCTCTTGATAGTTTTTCATCTGGTCATCTCGTAGTGAGTGCTAAGCGAGATGTCTATTATTGTAATGACTATATTAGACAGCAATTGGGCTGGCAATTAGAAGGCAGCACTCACAGAAATTTACACAGTTTCTTTTCTAAAGCATCCAATATATTTATTGATAGTTATGTCTATCCTTTGCTAATAGATCAATCTCATGTGGATGAAATCCAACTGACCGTGCTAACACCTTCCGGTGAGCGTTTTCCAGTGATTGCAAATATTAAGATGACTGAGAATAGGGAGACCTTTTGGTCCCTATTTATTTGCGTTAACCGCGATAAACTGTATCAGGAGTTAATTCAGGCACAAGAGCGGTTAGAAGAACAAAGCAAAGAGCTTTTAGAGCTTGCTACGATAGATCCACTCACTGGCTTGCTAAATAGAAGAGAGCTCAATAATAGAGCCGATAGAATGTTGTTTCAAACCAAGCGACTTAATTTGGAACTTGCCATGCTGGTGATAGATATTGATCACTTCAAGAAGGTGAATGATTCTTTTGGTCACGCTACCGGTGATGAAGCTCTGAAGCATGTTAGTAAAATTATTAGTAATGGACGTCGTAATGAGGATATTGTGGCGCGATGGGGTGGGGAAGAGTTTGTTTTGCTCTTGTCGAATACAAATAACCTTGATGCGGTTAGAATTGCAGAATTTATTTGCACTTCAATTGAAAGCACTAGTATTGAAGGGGTTAATATTACGATCAGTATCGGTATTGCTTCGATTTATAAAGATAAACGTGACAGCTTTGATAATTTATTTAGCCGAGCTGATGCGGCGCTATTAACAGCTAAAAGATCAGGTCGAAATAGAGTCGTTGTATCTGAAAAGAACTCTTAAAATATTCACCCATAGAAAATATAGCCGTAATATTATTAGAAGAGAATTTGGCTAATGGGTATAGTGTAAAGGCGGTCTTCAACAACATTGATATCAAAAGCCAAACCGATCTTCACGCCGTCGAGCAAAGCATCAGTTGACGGTCAGGACATCAATATCAACTTCGATGATGACGACATGCCGAATCATGTTAGAAACGTCTTTATTGCGCCCTCCAAAATGGCTTTGGACTATGCCCTTAAGCGGGGCATTATTATTTCCGACACTAAATTTGAATTCGGCATTGATGAAAACAACCAACTAGTCTTGACTGACGACATACTAACATCTGAATCATCTCGATACTGACCTGCCGTTCAATATCAGAAGGGTATGAGTCTATCTAGCTATAATCAACAATTTATTCGTTATTATTTTGAAACGCTCGATTACCAAAGTCATCACCAGCGCTAGTTATCTACGGCCTGTTGTTGCTCCATTAAACTGTTTATTGAGCCAGTATCAACCGGTTTCGAAAAATAATACCCCTGAAGCTCATCACAACCCAAAGCTCTTAACAATGCTAACTGCTCTTTTGTCTCGACGCCCTCGGCAACTAGTTTGACATCTAACAGGCGGCCCAGAGAAATAATCCACTTTAATAAGGCATGATTTTGATCATCCTGCACAAATATCTTATCGATTTTAAGGCGATCGATGGGAAAGTTTTTCAGGTACGCCAAATTTGAATAACCAGTACCAAAATCATCGACTGCCAGTGATAATCCTGCCTGCCGAAATCCCCCCAATAAATTGATTATGGAATTATCCGACCCCATATATACAGACTCGGTAATTTCAAGCTCCAGGTCCTGCGCATAACAACCTGATTGCTGTAACGTATTTTTGATATCCGAGCACAATTCTTGATTCTTAAATTGGCGGGCAGACAGATTAACAGAAACCTTCAATAAAATACCCTGCTGACGCCACAACACTTGTTGTTGGGTCGCCTGCTGTAAAACCCAGATATCAATTTCAATCAATATTCCCGCCTCATCTGCATCGGTTATAAACTCGGCTGCATTGAGCAGGCCGCGCTGAGGATGATTCCATCGCAACAATGCCTCCACGGCAATAATCTGTTCGCTGACAGCATTGACTCTTGGTTGATAATAGACTTCGAATTCACCTGCTTTCTGTGCGTGTCGCAATTCTGCCTCTAGAGACATCCGCGCTTCAGAAATCGCATGCATTTCCGGGTCGAAGTATACGGCAGTATTACCGCCGTTCGCCTTGGCCTGATACATCGCAATATCTGCATGCTTCATTAAAATATCACTGGTATCGCCGTCAATTGGAAAAACACTCATTCCTATGCTGGCCGTTGTCAATAACTCTCTGTTAGCTAGCTTCTTTGCTAGCGCTATCTGCTGTAAAACTTTAGTCGCTGTTTTTGCGACCATTGCTGCGCCAGACAGGTCTCTTAAAATGCACACAAATTCGTCACCACCCAGACGAGCAACGGTATCAGTTTCATACACTGCACTAACAATAGAATTAGCGACCTCAATCAATAGTTCGTCACCAACATCATGTCCTAAGGTATCGTTGATTATTTTAAAACGATCAAGATCAAGAAACAGGACAGCGAAGGTTTGTTTATAGCGGCTGGCAATTTTTAACTCTCGGTTAAGCTGATCAACCAGATTGGCTCGATTTACTAACCCGGTCAAGGTGTCGTTATAAGCTAACTGATGCACCTGGTGCTGAGCTTTTCGACGCTCACTAATATCGCTTTCACTAATTAAAAAGGCACTTTTGCCGGTTACAGCGTCAGGCCCAAACTGAACTGTCAGCTCATGCCAGGTCGCACCGTTCACAGTGTTCACCAAGCACTCGACACGGAACTCACCAATCGATGGGACTTCACTCATCAATTTCAGATAGTGATGGTCGTCCACAAAACGTGCCTGTAAATCAGTTAACCCGCTACCAAGCATAGATCTTGCAGATGGATTTGCATAAATCAAACGACCAGTATTATCATAGAGAGAAATCATCACTGAGGTTAATAATAATGCCTGCGTACTATGCAATGATTGGGAATCGTTAGGCTTTGCTCCCCCCAGATTCATACAGAGCAGAGCAACCCTGCCTTGCTCTATTTGAATACCCGAAAAATGGCATTGAAAAGTTTGTGGCCGCCCCTTAGGATAGAGAGTCCAGGGCTCTATGTAACTCTTTCCTAGGAGAAAATCTTCTTGATATTGAACAAGGCGGGTACGGACGCTAGGAGACATATCCTCAGACATGTCACGTGACTGCAATTCATTTAGTGACTCGGCATCCCATAGAGATAGTGCCGCGCTATTAGCCCAGTAAACACCCGAGCTATCAACATCAAAAACCCATACTGGAATCGTAAAAGATTCAAATAGGGACTTTTGATTTTCGACGGTTAAATGACATAATTGTAACTGTTTAGCCATTTACCAATGACTCACTAGTTCACTAATGGTGAAACTCTATTGTAATGATTATAGCGAGTATTATCTTCTATCTGATGGCGTAATACAAACCTCTGAATTTTCCGGTCGATGTTTTTGAAACATCACAGAGGGTGAGTTTGTTTGGCAACTTAAATCTAGTCAAACTAACTCTGCACCATTAATTCAAATCAGGTTCTGTTGATAGCTTACCTGCATTCAATTCAATAAATGTGGGCAGAATTTGACCCATTTTTAGATCGACATTACAGCCCCCGCGGCAACCGCAACAGTCGGGTGTTGGTAAAAATAATTTTCAATTTCAATTGACGTAATATTGAGCCAAACCCTACACGAGCAGAGTCAGCATGCACTGCATCAAGTGTCTCCTCACCGGCTCACTGGCGCGGTGAGGAAAAACGATACTGAAGTGCCTAGACACTAAACAGATTAATACTTGTAGCTATCTGACTTGTAAGGACCTGTGACTTTCACATTGATGTATTTAGCCTGGTCATCGGTAAGCTTCGTCATTACACCACCAAAACCCTTAACCATCAGCGCAGCGACTTCTTCGTCGAGCTCTTTAGGTAATACGGTTACGGTGATATTGTCCTTCTTAAACTCTTCCGACTGATCGGCGAACTTATCGGCAAACATATGCATCTGTGCGAGCACCTGATTAGCAAACGATCCATCCATGATACGTGATGGGTGACCGGTTGCATTGCCTAGGTTAATCAAACGGCCTTCGGAAAGGAGGATCAAATAATCGTCTTGGTTGTCGGTGCCGCTACGGAAGATTTTGTGCACCTGTGGCTTTACTTCTTCCCAAGTCCAGTTGTCGCGCATAAACTGGGTGTCGATCTCGTTGTCGAAGTGACCAATGTTGCAGATCACTGAGCCGGCTTTTGCCGCTGCCAACATGAACTTGTCACATACGTCGACATTCCCTGTCGTAGTCACAATAAGATCGGTCTTGCCAAGTAGCGCCGTATCGATACCGTCGGCACTACGAGTATTATTGCCGTCGATGTAAGGCGATACGATCTCGTAGCCATCCATACATGCCTGCATAGCGCAGATCGGATCAATCTCAGCGATCTTTACGATCATGCCTTCTTGATTCAAACTTTGTGCAGAGCCTTTACCGACGTCACCATAACCGATCACGAGTGCTTTCTTGCCTGAGAGCAACATGTCTGTGCCACGCTTGATGCCGTCATTGAGGCTGTGGCGACAACCATATTTATTGTCATTCTTTGACTTAGTAACAGAGTCGTTGACATTGATTGCAGGTACTTTCAATTCGCCCGCTGCCATCATCTCGAGTAGACGATGCACACCCGTAGTTGTCTCTTCAGTAATGCCGTGAATCTTGTCTAACATCGCTGGGTACTTGTTGTGAACCATGCCGGTAAGATCACCACCATCGTCCAAGATCATGTTGCAATCCCACGGCTGCCCGTCTTTTAGGATCGTCTGTTCTATGCACCATTCGCTTTCTTCATTAGACTGGCCTTTCCACGCATATACCGCGATGCCGGATGCTGCGATACAGGCAGCGGCATGGTCTTGTGTTGAGAAGATGTTGCAAGACGACCAACGTACCTCGGCGCCGAGCTCAACTAGCGTCTCGATAAGAACGGCAGTTTGCACTGTCATATGGATGCAACCTATGATCTTTGCGCTGGCGAGTGGCTTCTCAGCTGAATATTTTTTGCGAAGCGTCATTAAAGCTGGCATCTCTGCTTCGGCTAATGTGATCTCGCGGCGACCAAAATCGGCAAGTGAAATATCGGCTACTTTGTAATCGTTTTTTGCGACATCGTTTAAGGGTGTCGCTGCTGCTGTACTCATGTTATTGCTCCGTAAATTCTCAGTATTAAGTGGATTCAGTTAAAGTTTGACGCAGATTATAAAAGACCAGTTCTCTGATATCAATCTGCGCTATCTAATTCAATCGTTACAAGGTTAAGGGAGGGTTATGGAATTAAATATTAACCTTACTAACTTATTATAAGACACATATGCATATATGTATATATGTTATCTGATTTTCCTGCCGATACTAGCTAACAGATCAATATCAGAAAAACATAAGCCAGCCCATCAGACACGTCCAAAAAAATAAACGCTTTGATACTCATCGCAACCTTCAGATTTCAGACGGTTCGAGTCTAAATACGTCAACCTTAAGATAATAGTTAGAATGATCGACACATAATTGGGAAGCACTGGTTTGACCTAAACCAACTATAGCCGAGGATTCGAATATATTGTTTTGAGCATTACTAAGGTTTAACGCCCATTAGTGTTACTCACAAACCAATTTGATCGCGTAATAGAAATTTCTGTATTTTGCCTGTTGAAGTTTTTGGTATATCGTTAAATAAAAATTTGCCCGGTACTTTAAAAGTCGCTAAATTATCTCTGCACCACTGCCTCAATTCAGCTTCTGTCACCGTTTTACCTGCCTTTAACTCAACAAAGGCACAGGGTGTCTCACCCCACTTGTCACTCGGCATAGCTACCACTGCTGCAACTGAAACGGCAGGGTGTTGGTAAAGGACATTTTCAATTTCTATCGACGAAATGTTTTCCCCACCAGAGATAATAATATCTTTCGAGCGGTCCTTAATCTGAATGTAGCCATCCGGGTGTTTAACCCCCAAATCACCTGAGTGAAACCAACCACCTGCAAATGCCGCATCACAGGCCGCCCTGTTTTTCAGATAGCCTTTCATAACGACATTACCGCGAAACATAATTTCGCCGATCGTGACACCATCATTCGGCACTGGAGTCATACTATCCGCGTCGAAAACTCCCAGCCCTTCGAGTGGGAGATATCGAACGCCTTGTCTCGCTTTGAGCGATGCTTGAGCGGCACTATCTAAACTATCCCACTCGGCATGCCAGTCGTTCACGACCGCAGGCCCATAGGTTTCAGTTAAACCATAAAGGTGAGTCACATTAAAGCCGGCTGATTTCATATCGGCTAAAACACGCTCTGGGGGTGGTGCAGCGGCGGTAAAAAAGTCGACCGCATGATTCAGCTCTCGCTTGTCAGCCAGGTCGGCTGATAACAGTGTTGACATAACAACAGGCGCACCACAAAGATGGGTTACCCGATGATCAGCCAATGCATCCCACATAGCCTTCGGCCTGACCCAGCGAAGGCAAACATGTATGCCGCTAATCGCTGACATCGTCCACGGGAAGCACCAGCCATTACAATGAAACATGGGTAAAGTCCATAAATACACCGAGTGTTTTGCCATTGACGCAGTGAGCGCATTGCCTTGCGCCAACAAATACGCGCCTCGGTGATGATAGACAACACCCTTCGGGTCACCGGTTGTGCCTGAGGTATAGTTAACTGATATGGCATCCCATTCATCCTCCGGCATTAGCCATTCGAAATCAGCGTCACCCTGAGAAAGAAAATGTTCGTAGTCGGTCGCTGCAGTTATCTCACCTGTCTCTCCTATCTGGGGAAATTCAACATCGTTATATTCTATGATTAACGGGGTCACACTAGTCAGTGCTAGTGCTGCTTCGACAGTATCAACAAATTCTCGATCAACAATAAAAACCTTTGCTTCAGCATGCTCCAGTTGAAACGCAATTACTTTTGGGTCTAGTCGAGTATTAATCGCATGTAAAATACCACCACACATTGGCACCCCATAATGTGCCTCCAGCATGGCGGGGGTATTCGCAAGCATGACCGAAACCGTATCACCTCGCCCTATGCCTTGCTTGGCCAGAGAAGACGCTAGCTGTCGTGACCGACTATAGAAATCTTGGTAGTTAAGGTGTTGCTGACCATGAATAATCGCGATTTTATTTGGGAAAACACTAGCGGCTCTCTCAAGAAAAGTGAGTGGTGTCAGCGGCTGAAAGTTAGCTGGATTTCGATCTAGGTCAGTACTGTATGGGTTCGTCACGTTACTTGTCCTGCCATTGTGGGGAACGTTTTTCGATAAAGGCATTCATACCTTCTTTAGCATCGTGCTTTAAAAGGTTGTCAACCATCACCTGGGATGCATAGTCATAGGCATCGGCGAGTGTCATTTCTCGCTGTTTGTAGAAAGCTTGCTTGCCAGTGGCTAGTGTCATGGTCGACTTCAATGCTATTTTGGCCGCCATCGCCATCGTCGCCTCAGTCAGTTTTTCATCCACGACAACGCGATTGACGAGCCCAATGTGCTCCGCTTTCGTCGCACTCACCATCTCACCCGTTAGGAGCATCTCCATCGCGGCCTTGTTTGAAACATTGCGTGACAACGCCACCATTGGCGTCGAACAAAACAAACCGATGTGAACCCCGGGGGTACTGAATAATGCTGACTCGGCGGCTAACGCCAAATCACAACTGGCAACCAGTTGGCAACCGGCAGCTGTAGCAACTCCGGTGACCTCTGCAATGATTGGCTTTGAGTAGTTGACGATTAACTGCATTAAGGCCGAGCAGGTAGATAGTACCTGAGTGAAATAGACCCGCCCATTATCTGCATTGGCACGCCCCGCCGTCATTTGCTTTAAATCATGCCCAGCACTAAATGCCGGACCCTTTGCAGCCAGAATAATAACTCGTACAGATCTGTCCGATTCAGCTTGGAGAAAGGCATCTGCCAGTGCTGCCATCATTTCTTCTGACAAAGCATTACGGCGCTTCATATCATTCATGGTGAGCCGTAAAACGCCACCATCAGATACCTCTTGAAGCACTAGGTCATTTCCACTCTCGGTACTGATATTAGCTTTGTTACTACTCATGGTTCCAACCTCGCTCTATTGACTTGTTGATGACTGACAAGAGGACACTGATAGTGATTACTGCCAGGAATTACTGATAGAGCAATTAAATACTAGTTTGCAATCAGTAAATATTAATTTTAACGCTATGATCAAGTGTGATGAGAGGGTCATTTTTATTGACGACATCGATCGCTGCTCGCAACAAAACCAAACCTAAATGCTAGGAGCCTGTTATCAGAATTGGCAAAAAGAAGGTTGATGGAGAATATAGGTTTAATGCTCTTCAAAAACCCTACCATTGCCCACATAGTTAGGACACATGGATAGTTAAGTAGATTAACTCGCTCAACCTTTTTTTTCTAACCTACGGCGAGTCATTCGCAAACCTAGTAATACTGTGATGACGATAACAGGCACCGAAATGCCAATCACTAAATCAATATTCAAGTTGACGCCGAATTGCTTCAACCCCTTTAACGCATAACCAAGCAAGCCCACGCTGTAGTAACTTAATACCACAACAGACAACCCTTCGACCATTTCTTGCAAGCGAAGCTGCATCGCGGCACGTCGATCCATCGAGCGTAATAAATCTCGATTTTGAGCCTCTAGATTGATATTGATGCGAGTTCGTAATAAGGCGCTGACTCGCGCAATACGATTCGATAATGCCTGCACGCGATCAGACACTGATTCACAGGTTCGCACCGCCGGGGCCAGACTTCTCTCCATAAATTCGTTAAATGATTGCGCGCCTTCGATTCTCTTCTCACGTAATTCACTAATACGGCGCTTAACCAGCCCATAATAAGCATTGGTTGCTGAAAAACGATAACCACCCGTTGCGGCTATATGCTCTACATTGGCAGCAATCCGGCTTAACTCATCGAGTAACTGCTGTTCATTTTCGCCTTCACGGTGTAAAGCCAATTGTTGCGTCACTGCTTCCAGTCTTGAATCACAGTCGGTTAAGTCGATCGAATATTGCCTGGCTAGTGGCAAACCTAGTAGCGCAAACATTCGATAAGTTTCGATTTCAAGAATACGTTGCACCAGACGCCCTGCCTGTCGATGCCGCAAATGGTAGTTCTCGATCAAAATTCGATTGAAACCATCAGCATGAATATGAAAGTCAGACCAGACTCGAGCGGCGCCATCAGACACCTCACTTCCGGCCACCGTATTCGATGAAAATAACCCTGAAAGCGCCTCAAAATTTCTATGGTCTGCCTGGATATCAAGCAACTCAAGGTTCAGCATCGTAATCACTTCACCAGGCAAGCCGGCAAGCCATTCAGCAGGTAACTTCGACAGTACTGTTTCTGTGAATGGCGTTGAATTTGAGCACGATTCACTAATGGTATAGGTAGAAAACTCGGTGTGCCGTTCCCATCGCAGCTTAAATAGTGGGAAATCACCAATATAAAAATTGGCGTCCTGATTCGGGCTATTGACGCCATAGCGCTCACAAAGCACCCTGATAGCGTCAAGGTCTTTGTTGCGATTATCCGACAGTAAAGCCACATGCGTGACCCGCAGTGGGGCACTCATGATTTGATAAGGCCGCGCATGCACCTCATTGTTGAGGCTAATTCGCTGCGGATGATTTTTGAGGCTTAGGGTAATCATGTGCTGAATATAACAGCCTCTAGAACGAGAATACAGGCCAAATATTTTCACCAGTATTTCATCTGCTGACAGGGTGATTTTAGGTTCAATGAATTTTTTTCAATCAGCAGAACCGGTCACTCACACCACATTGGCTATTTATATCGATCAACCAATCTTCTCATTTGATTGTTGTACGATACTTTCAGTGGCAACTTTACCATTTCCCACCAACTTCCCTTCGATTCTGATAATAATTTAATAGGCATACAGCGCGCCAAAATTCGGCTAATTCAAGCCAAAATTATTTAGTAGGGTAGTCCTGCCTGTTTTCCTTAAATGTTTCGTTATTCTGGTTTTAAGTATCTTTGTATCAAGTAAATCTATTTTCGAATTAATTCTAAATACTGAATCAATCCCTCTACACATAACTGCAACTTATCCAGACTTTGAGCGACCTTCGCTGCGCTCAAGGCACCTTCCATGGTGGCAACCAGAGTGACCGCCAATTGATCTGGATCAACTGCGTCGATAATTTGATTCGCCTGTTTAGCCTGAACCATTGCTTCGGCTATTGCCCGATACCATTGTCCATAAATATGAACAAGGCGAATTCGGAACCCTTCATCGATGGGTGCCATTTCCTGAGCCAGATTGGTTAATGGGCAGCCCAGTTCAATATCAGTAATCGAAAAAAAGCTACCCAAACTGCGAACTAATTCAATAAAACCATCGACTGGGTTTTCGAAAAACTGTATCGGTTTAATAAAACTCAAATGAATACGCTCAGCGATCACTTCATCGACCACGGCATAACCAAGTTCAGTTTTATTGGCAAAGTGATGATAAAGGGCTCCTTTAGTGACATTAACGCGAGCGAGAATATTAGTCAGGCTAGCTGACTGGAAGCCCTGAAAATGAATCTCTTGATAGGCAGCTTGTAAAATTTTGCCCCGGGTGTCTAAAACTCGATCATCTAACGAACGCCACCAGTACACATCGTTTGCAGTTAAATCTTTCATAGCTCAGCCCATACCAACAAGTAGACTTTATAATACCGACCGGTATGGATGTCAATAATAAATGCTGGTCAGGATAATTTTGATCGTTATTGGGTTCATCAAATTCACAATAAGGTATGGATTTTTTGCACGACTTCACCCCTCAATTTATGTTATACAGTTGTGCATCGAGGCTTTATCAGCTTGATTCTAATAATCGAATGACTGAGGAATTTATGAATAAAGATAATAAAAGCGTAAAAAACATTATCGATGTCGATACTGGCATCCAGCAGTTACTGAAAGACAATAGGGTCTCTCGACGTGACTTTTTATCCTTCACCTCCGCTCTAGGACTAACAGCTGCAATGGGTTCCAGCCTGTGGTCAAATAAGGCAATGGCGGCAGGCCCTGTTCGAGGTGGCCACCTGGTCACTGGCTTGAACGATGCCAACACAATCGACAACCTTGATTCAACTCAATGGGTTGCAACTACCATGATCGTCATCGGTCGATCGATTCGCGATAGCATCGTTGACGTTGGTGTAGACGGTAAAGCCACACCTAACCTGGCTGAAAGCTGGGAAGCATCTGCTGATGCTAAGACATGGCGTTTTAAGATCCGCCAGGGCGTTGTATTTTCGAATGGCAAATCATTAACAAT
>JBLILW010000017.1:0-19156 GCA_047638435.1 Urechidicola sp. | reverse complement strand
GCTGTGTGTGCATCAACATTATCAGAATTAGTTGAAAATTCTTTTTCTGCGCTGCGAATAAAGGTCAGAACAAACCAAGCGATACAAATCAGAATACCCACATCGCGAATCATGCCTGACGCTGTGAAAATAGGGCTTTGCGTTTTTAAGTGAATAATATCGGCAGCGAAACTAAGACCAATTAGCCATATTGTCCAGTTAAGCGGACGAGACATTGACTCGACAGTAATTTCATCCCATCGGGTTTTGGTTCGGTTTAATTTGAGTAGTATTTTCCCGATAAAGCGCTTTACAAAGAAATTGGCGACAACAGTGACTAGCACCACGCCAAATACCTGCAAAACCCAGAACCAATCACTATCGATTTTCGCTATCCATTGTTCTATTTCAGACATTATTCGAACAGGTCTCCACTCTCGGATGGTGATGACTGTTGATTGAACTGCCGTAATTTGGCAGTCGCCTGTAGCCAGTCAGACGTATTAAACAAATTTTGAAGCGGACGCTCAGGCTTACCATGTAACCGCACCATACGTAATTGAGATGTTGGATTATTATAACCCTGCAACGAATCGAGCACTTCATCAGCTCCCGTGGAATTATTGCAAACAAGCAGAATATCACAGCCGGCTGCCAACGATAATTTAGCTCGTTCTGCGTAACCACCAACCGATTCAGCACCACTCATACTTAAGTCATCAGTGAAGATAGCACCTTCAAATCCTAGTTGTTGTCGCAATACTGAATCCACCCATGCTTTTGAAAACCCTGCAGCTAAGGTATCGACCTGTTCATAAATAACATGCGCCATCATAATGCCAGCTAGATGGGTATTGATTACTCGCCTGAAGGGAATTAAGTCAGACTGTTCAATCGTGTCAAAATCGCGACTATCAAAAGGCATGACGTGATGTGAATCGCCCTCGACTGACCCATGCCCAGGAAAGTGCTTACCGACCGCTTCCATTCCAGCCTGACTCATACCACGAATCCAGGCATTGGCTAACCGACAGACCTGTTCGGGTCGGTGATGAAAAGCTCGATCACCAATGACGCTGCTGATCGGGTTACCCAAGTCAAGTACAGGCGCGAAACTTAAATCGATACCGTAGTACAACAACTCGCTCGCCATAATCCAACCAAAGGTTTGCGCATATTCAATCGCTTTACTCTCATCTTGATCATAAAGTTCACCTAGCCTTGCGATCGCAGGCAAACTTTGAAACTGCTCCCGAAAACGCTGTACTCGACCACCTTCCTGATCAACTGAAACCACTAACCGTGGTGTCCGAATAGCGTGAATTTCATCCACTAGAGCTTTTAATTGTTCGGGCGACTCATAATTTCGGCTGAATAAAATCACCCCGCCCACCTGTTTATGCGCCAGTCGTTTGCGGTCTGCGTCTGTCAGCGACAACCCGGCAAAATCAAGCATTACTGGTCCTAAGCTCATAAGGCTGGGCTCATAAAAACACCTTCGACGCATGATTCATTTTAATGTCTCTAACAATACAACAGCATGCACGGCTATACCTTCTTCGCGGCCAGGAAACCCTAGTTTTTCAGTTGTCGTCGCTTTAATATTCAAACGAGACATTTCGGTGTCTAAATCCAGTGCCAGGTTTTGTTTCATGTGGTCTAAATACGGTGCCATTTTTGGAGATTGGGCAATAATCGTGACATCAGCGTTGACAAGTTGATAATTTTCATCAGTCATGAGCGCGCTAACAATTCGCAAGAATTCACGGCTATCTCTATTCTTGTTGGCTGCATCCAGATCTGAAAAATGAAACCCTATATCGCCTTTACCCATTGCACCTAACAGCGCATCACATAAAGCATGAATCAATACATCGCCATCCGAATGTGCGATAAAACAAAAGTTGCAGCTAATAGTAACGCCACCCAACAACAACCCGTTACCCGCAGCTAGTGCATGTACATCGTAACCATGGCCAATTCTCATGGTGCTCATGTGCTTAACTTGCCCATTTCTATCATGAATGGATTATCGTATATTTTAAGGCTTTAATCATATCATTCACAACAAACCAATTAACTCCATCAACATTACTGGTTGCGCAAGGCATGCATATTAATCAGCATGGCGCTAAATAATAAGAGCGCTCCTGCCTGATGCATCGAAGCAACCGGTACTGGTACGTGATACAGCAAAGTGAATAATCCTAGGCTCACCTGGATAATTACCATCATTCCGATCCATTTAAAACTTTGCGTGAGCCGTTGACTGTCGAGTCTTTGACCAACCGATAAGCTGCGCCCTTTAATATACCAAGCGAATAATAATATGGCAGTGCCAATCGCCAACACACGATGACCAAACTGAGCCGTCACCTTGTTTTCGAAAAGATTCATATACCAGGGTGATAACGCTGAGATACCTTCTGGAATCCACTGCCCACCCATTAATGGGAAGGTATTAAAAATCAGGCCAGCCTTCATTCCTGCAACAAAACCGCCCGATACAATCGTCAGCAGCACCAGACTGAGCAGACCGAGGGATAGCTGAAACAAGCGGTTTAATTGATGATTTTGACTGTGTTGTGAAATTTTCGGATAGCGTAAATCAAGCCACGTCCACAGAATAAAGCCATAAATGAAAATAGCGCTAACTAAATGGGCTGTCAGTCGATACTGGCTAACATGCGGGTTATTCACCAAACCACTTTTAACCATATACCAACCCAGCAGACCCTGGAACCCACCCAGCACAAACATCGCCAACAGTTTGGGTGTCAATCCAGGCTTAATTTTTTTTCGCCACCAGAAGTAAACGAGCGGCACAAAAAATACTAGCCCTATAACTCGACCCAACATTCTATGACTATACTCAAGCCAAAAGATCGATTTAAAGTCATCGACATCCATAGCACTATTAATTTTCTGAAATTCTGGCGATTGCTGATAAAAACTAAACTCTTCGTCCCATTGCGCAGAAGTGATCGGCGGGATCGTTCCGTGAATTGGATGCCAGTTCACCATAGACAGACCAGATCCAGTTAATCGTGTGACACCACCGAGCACTACCATGAAGAAAATAAGGAAAAGGCAAACCAATAACCAGTGCGAAATCGCCCTGTCCTGGGGAGTTATGACAGACATAAAAATGACAACCTGTTTTGTTAATTAAAGTGTTGATTAAGAACGTTGATTGATGATATTGATTAAATTAACGACAATATCGCAAAGTCGATTGGTATAGCTCTGACTGGAACTTTATAGCTCAAATTGACCCTCCATTCTAGGGGCTAATTATAACCGCATTGAATGTCTTACTAAATGTATTTCAAGCTATTTTTAGAATTCTTGTGCCATTTCATATTAGAATTGAAAAATCATAATAAGGCCATCCAGAGTTGATAAAATATCCCAATACTCCTATCAACACTTGACTCGACGTCGACCTGAAATACTATTTATCAGGTCATCTGTATTGGACAGATATCGTTCGTTACAACCCAAGGCTATCCGAACTCAAAACAACTACAGAAGGATCAATGCCAGGTCATTCTCACGCTAGGGCTCGTTGTATCTTGGCAAAGTTATTTGCGCGCTGCGATAGTAATATTTTCACCTGTAATTTCTTTTCGATCTGGGTTGACGAAAATAAACCAGTAATTACCTGATTACCATCAGACCGGCCTTCAACAACTAATAAATGCTGCCGTCCGCAGGCTTTAATTGTTTCAACAATATCCCCAGCTTTTAATTTTGGATATCAAGGAAGTACAATGCTTCGAGGCGGGCAAGCAGTGTCATCAAATCGCTTGCCGTAATCTCTTCTAGTTTTCCACCGTTTTGTTGGATGAAGAGTAACGGCTTTTCGCCAAACAAATCGTTATAGGTGACCAGGCCTAATAACGCTTCATCGCTCTCAGCGAAAAATAGTATGCGAACGCCGCAGGCAATCATCCTCTGACTAATATCTGCAGTTGGTGTTCTGCTGGAGTCGAGGCTGGACGGATAGGATAAAAATCAGTCATTAACGAAAATGCTGGATCATGCAATTTGGCATTAACTGCTTTACCTCGACGATTATAGCTAATTAAAATGTCTGGATTCACGGCGTTGGATAACGAGGAACGGTATTCATTGTTCATAAGAGCCACCCCCGATGTGTTGTTGTCAGTAAATGTATTCAGGAACTATTGTAGTCCTAATTATGGTGGTTATTATCAGAACTTATAAGACATTGCCTAGCCTTATTAATTCCACCAAAATTCCTGATCGCTTTTGGTATATATCACCATCACCCATATTCAAAGGAACACCCGTCATGCTTTCACTCGTCTAATTAGAATCAATACGTCAATATTAGTGCTGACCAATTACCAACACGACTAGTGATAAAGTTGATGTTCGGTTACTTCGTTTCGAAAGTGCGGTGGGTGGCGAAGCCATACTTTTGATATATCCGGGTCATTGCGGCTTGGTGTTTTCAGGCACGCCGTCATCTGCCATAAAGCTTTCCTCATCCTTTTTGCCTTTACCGCAGCTGACTAGCGTTACAAGGATATTGAATATCCCTTCGAAACATAGTTTCCATTATGAGAGCACGGTTTTACTCCCGTGTAATATATACCTGTTTATCACAACTCAATATAGTCCTCGACCTTAATTTTAAACCAACTTTGAGATCGGCATGGCATATCTGTTAAACATTAATGGGCAAACCCTCACAATAGAAGCCGAACCTGGAACGCCACTGCTTTGAGTGATCAGGGATGAGCTCAATCTCACCAGTACCAAATTTGGTTGTTGTACCTCTTCCTGCAACGCTTGTACCATACACTTAAACGGATCCCCGATACGATCCTGCCAATTTTCTTAGGATCAAGGAACCAAAAAAACGCATGCCGCTTTTGAGATTACTCGAAACTGCTTTTTTCGTTAAAACCGACTATACTTTTTGAACTGACCGATCAACGTCATTAGTTGTCTTATCTATTTGAACTTATCAATCTAGTGACTCTAATTAGCGATGATAGTTGTGATAGGTATTCTCAGCAATTTCATCCTCTGTTATTCTCTGGATTCTTCAGTGCAGGAACTAGCCGCAAAGCATGAGTCACATATTTTGGTCGAACATCTTCAGCCGCCCAACGAGCGAATTGCAATCTATTGTTGAACTTTGGAAAGACACACCCCTGTTTGAAAATATTCCCACTTGGCATGTACAGTTTCTTACCAAAAAAATGCATGTTAGAAGCTTCACCACTGGTGAGAAAATATTTCAGCTCGGTAGCCAGGGCGCTGGTGCGTTGATGGTGCTCGAAGGTAGTGTCCGAATCATGGCACATAAAACTGAGCTAGCTTTGTTAGAGTCAGGCGATTTTTTTGGCGAGATGGCTCTAGCCGAGCCAGAAAAAAGAACTGCAGATGCATATTCAGTAACTCATACTCGGTTAGTGTATTTTTTGAAGCAAGACCTCGAAGAGTGGATCGAATACGAGCCCAGACTGGGCGCGCGTTTTCTGATGAACCTTTCAGCGGTTTTGGCAAAGCGCTTATTCCTAGCGAATAAAAAAATTGCGAATCAGTAGATATGTCTGAGCAAGAATCTTTCACAACTCCAAATGCTTATACGCAAACATTTAAAATATTTGTATGCATGATTGCAATTGTTCTGGCCGGTTTTTATCTGCTGTCCTCTGTTCTCATTCCAGTCATTATTTCATTTACGCTATACGCCATTTTTGAACCGGCGACACTTTACTTAGTGCGCAATAATATTAATCATTCGCTGGCAATAGTCATTGTCCTGGTGTTTCTGGTTTTTTTCAGCTTAATAGCTATTGGTTTTGCATTGCCACAACTGGTCGAACAAATTGGGTTACTACAGGCGAAACTACCCTCTATATTTTCGAAACTAGAAGGTTTCTTGACTCAGTATAGTACTGAATTCTCAGATAAAATCGGGGCTGATCTAGATGTTTCTGACATGATTATTTCTACTTTGTCGCAATCCTCCTCATTAGGTCAGTCCTTGCTACTCAATATTTCGAATAAACTGTTAGGCGTTACTATTGTACTTCTGCTGGTACCTTTTTTGACTTATTACCTGCTGAAAGACTTTCGCTCAGTTAGAAACCGAATGATGAACTGGCTGCCCAATACATCGTTTGAACTTGGCTGGCTCATTTATCATCGAGTATCGCAACAACTGCAGGCTTATACGCGTGGCGTCATGATCCAATCGATCACTATGTCTTTGGTTTGCATGATAGGTTTTAGCCTGATCGGGCTTGACATTCCGATTTTACTCGGGGCTATTACGGGTATCTTAAATTTGGTGCCCTATGTTGGACCTGTGATTTCAATTCTACTTAGCCTATTAGTCGCCTCTGCAATGACGCCCTTCGACCCATCCTTACTCTACTTAGGGGTTTTGGTCATCATCATGGCTCAAGTGATCGATAATGTAGTTGTAATTCCAGCGGTGATCGCAAATGCAGTCAACCTGCATCCGGTTCAGGTAATTTTGGGTATTATTATATTCGGTAGTTTATTTGGTACCCTAGGGGTTGTTCTCGCTATACCCGCAATTGCGACAGCGAAAATAATTTTTAACAACTTGTATGCCGATATTCTGAATGAAGGCCAAAAACAGTCACTGTAGTTGGTGCAAGAGTACTAAGTCAGAACCAGTTCAACTCGTTTTTTTCAAACTATCGGCTAAAGATTTCAGCGCCTGTTTCAAGCCTTCGTCTTCAATCCAGTCAGCTCCACGTTGCAATTTTTGTACTGTTTCAGGTTTTACCTTCAACGGTATTTTAGGGGAGGCCAATACGTGATCTGATTTCAATACTGAACTCGGTATTGTTTTGATTTTTAAGACTTGTTTGAGACCGAATGTTTCCTGTATTTGCTGCTGTATTTCAGCTATGTACAACCTCAGATAATTCGAAATTTGGGGATCAGATACAGCAATAACAATGGTATCAGTAGTGAGGTTAACCACTGTTACCTGTTGATTCATAGGTTCTGGCAATTGTTTTCTTAAAAACTGTTGAATGGCGGCAGTTTCTTTGCTGACACGATCAAAGTTATCTGGCAGTGCAGCTTGGCACCATTTATTGACTGTTTTGTTAGTCATCAGTATTTATACCAATTGACGTTAATGTCATCGCCATTACCTGTGGGCGCCACAATCATGATTACCTGCCCTATCCCAGTTCATTAAAATCTAAAGTTTCTAACGGTCGGAAGCGAATTCAATAGGGTTAACTCAGTAACAACTAAAAAAGAACAGACCAAAAAAGCGCCTACCGCTTTCCCCTAGCCGAATGCCGGCGATTGGATATCTCAGGGTAATTGAGTTCGAGCCGTTCGTATAACTTCCGCACAGCGTCATCTTCAAATATCCTGACCTTACCTGGCTTTAACCATTTGGGTAAGGTGAAACTCTCATACCTAACGCGTTGTAGACGACTGACTTCAACGCCTACTGCTTCCCACAATCGTCTCACTTCACGATTTTTGCCTTCTTTAAGCGTCACGTGATACCAGTGATTAGTGCCTTCGCCACCGGCGTCAGAAATATTTTCGAATTTAGCTTCACCATCTTCTAGCATGACGCCTTTGCGCAAGTTTTGCATCATTTCTAGCGTCACTTCACCATGAATACGAACCGCGTATTCACGCTCAACCTCGTAGGAAGGATGCATCAGCCGATTAGCCAACTCGCCTTGATTGGTAAACAACAGTAAACCGCTGGTATTGATATCGAGTCGCCCTATGCCAACCCACCGACCCTGCTGTAGATTGGGCAAATTTCTGTACACATCGGGCCTGCCTTCTGGATCTTTTCGACTACAAACCTCACCGATGGGTTTGTGATACATCATCACTTTCGGACGAGCCTCTGTTCTAGAGATACGTAATAGTTTGCCATCGACGGCTATTTTTTCGCCACCAGCAACTTGATCACCCGGTTTTGCGGGCTTGCCATTAACGGTAATACGACCATCCTGCAACATTTGGTCAACTTGACGTCTGGACGCAACGCCTTGATGGGCGAGGAATTTCTGGATTCTTTCCATTATGTTTTGTCTGTTATGCCTTTTTATTAATTGAAATGGATAATTAATTAGTAATAATTAGTAATAATTAAGATATGGTTAACGAAAGTGTTATTTGAGAGCCCAGCTTTGACCAATGCCAGTAGATGATTCGGATATAAGCGTTTTCGCATTCGCGTCGAGCTTTAAATCGAGGATAGTAGCAGAGTCGGGCTGTACCAGGTGTTTTACTTTGGGGCGCCATGTTTCAATGCGCTTGCCCGTGATTACATCCCAGATATCGATTGATTTTGAAGTACGTCCAGCGGCCAGAATACGGCCATTATCTGAAAAGTCAGCGGATACTAGTGTCATTTTTTTGTCTTCTAGCTTTGCTAACAAATCGCCTTTACCCCGTGTGTTATAGATGTGTGTTTCACCAATAAAAGCATTGGCAAAAGCAAATTCACCGTCGTCTGATAGCGCTACTAATGAAATTTTATATTTCATATTTTTTGACCAAAGATGTTGACCATTTTTTAGATCCCAAAGGCTGGCATGCCAATCATTGGAACCTGTAAGCGCGTAGCGACCATCTTTTGACAGCGATACTGAAGTGACTTTTTCATGATGAGGAAAAACGTAGACCATCTTGCCTTCTTGCATATCAAAATAAACCGCCTGATTATCTTTACTGCCAATGAGTGCATAACGGCCATCCGCTGAGACGTCTATGTCGGTCAAATTCGGCCACGACCAATAACCTATTAATTTGCCACTTGGCACTCCCCAGCGTGCCAAAGATTGTTGCTCCATAGTCACCAGTATTTCACTGCGCGCGGAAAAAGCAGCGGCCATCATGCCGCCACTATCACTGTCCTGGTGCTGTAGACTAAACAGTACTTTGTTTTCGCGTAAATCCCATACTCGACCAAAGCCGCCAATTGCGCCTGTCATCAAGTAATTTAGATCAGGGCTGATTGCTGCCGAGTAAGACCCTGTGTCGGCATGTGTAAAAGTGTTTAGCGCTGTTTTATTGTCACTACAGGCGCTCAGTAATGTCAGTAAACCAAGAAGAAAACAGAGAATTAGTTTGTATAGCATGATATTTTTAAGATTGATAAAGGAACGACCAAAAAAATGAAAGTAATCAATTATAGAAGCTTAATTAGCATTGACGTCACTTTTTTCAGCAAAAGCCAATTCAGGATGATATTGATCGAGGTCTTTTATTTCCGATAGTGTTGGCAGATCATTAAGCGATTTCAGGTTGAAATAGTCGAGGAATTCTTTCGTCGTGCCATACAATGTTGGTTTTCCGGGCACGTCTTTGTGGCCTAACGGTTTCACCCACTCTCTTTCCTGCAGCGTTTTTATGATATTGGTGCTGACACTAACACCTCGAATATCTTCGATCCCACCTCGGGTAATCGGTTGTCGATAAGCAATGAGGGCGAGCGTCTCGAGCAATGCGCGTGAGTATCTTGGTGGCTTATGATCCCAAAGGCGGGCTACCCAAGTCTCATAGTCAGCTCTTATTTGAAACCTAAAGCCCGATGCAACTTGCTTCAATTCGAGACCTGAACCTTCATATTTTTCACCCAGCTCATGGATGGCCTGACGAATATCGTCTTTGTTCGGTTGGTCAATATCACCCGTAAAAAGATCGAACATGAAATTAATAGCCAAAGGCTTATCTGTCGCTGACAGCAAAGCTTCCAAAATTGGTTTTAATTTTTCGATATCCATGTCCTATATAGCCTTTATATAGATGGGTGCGTAGCTCTCACTCTGAACTAGCTCGATCATTGATTCTTTGAGCAATTCGAGTATGGCCAGAAAACTGACGACAAGCCCCATTCGTCCTTCTCTGGGATCAAACAAGTCGAGAAAACTAGTAAAACGATCGGAAGATAGAGTCTCAAGGACGAATACCATACGCTCTCGTACCGAGAGTGGTTCTCGTTGTACATGGTGGCTAGCATACTGCTCAGCTCGGTTCACGACATCTCGAAAAGCCATCACTAAATCATTCATTCTTACATCAGGTAACGGTATTTCGATTTCGAATTTTGGTACTTCTATATTAGTTAGAAAAATATCGCGTTCTAACCGATTTAACGCATCCATGTCTTCGGCTGCTTTTTTAAACTGTTCATATTCCTGTAAGCGACGAATTAATTCGGCTCGTGGGTCATCTTCATCAGCGCATTCCTCTGGACGAGGCAATAACATACGAGATTTAATTTCAGCGAGCATAGCAGCCATTACAAGATACTCAGCCGCCAATTCAAGCTCCATAGTATCCATTAAATCAATATATTCCATGTACTGCTTAGTAATCATTGCGATTGGGATATTCAAGACATCCAGATTCTGTCGTTTGATTAAGTACAACAATAAGTCCAGCGGTCCTTCAAAAGCATCAAGGAATACCTGCAACGCATCTGGTGGTATATATAAGTCCTGCGGAATCATCGTTAATGGTTCGCCCTGCACTAGCGCAAAGGGCATTTCCGATTGGTTCGATGCATTCTTTATAGATGAGCTAATCGATATGTTCTTAATCGATGAGTCAATTGGTGAGTCATTCGATAACTGCTGGGTCGGCTGATTACTCATCAGCTTAACGTGTTGTCAAACCCATGACTTTTCGAACTTCTTCGATGGTATCTTGCGCGACATCTCGTGCGGCTTCACAGCCGTCATTAATAATACTGTCGACACCAGACAAATCATCCAGATAATCTTTGACTCTACGTTGAATTGGTTTTAGCTCGTCAATAATGGCATCAGCAATATACTGTTTACAATCGATACAACCAATCGAGGCTGTTGTACAACCTTCGACAACCATAGACTTGATTTCTTCTGAAGAGTAAACCAGATGCAATTTCCACACTGGACATTTTTCTGGGTCACCTGGATCGTTTCTTCTAACTCTAGCCGGGTCAGTCGGCATTGTTTTTATTTTCTTTGCAACAACATCGGGCTCTTCTCTAAGCGCAATAGTATTGCCATAAGACTTCGACATTTTTTGTCCATCAGTCCCGGGCATTTTAGATGAAATTGTCAATAGCGATTGTGGTTCTGGCAACAAAATTCGACCACCACCATCGAGAAACCCAAGCAATCGTTCACGGTCTGTTAGACTTATATTTTGCTGTGATTCGAGTAATGCTCGCCCTACCGATAGGGCACCCGCGTCGCCCTGTTCCTGATATCGCTTACGTGTTTCTTTATAGAGTTTGGCATTTTTCTTTCCCATTTTTTTAATGGCCGCTTCCGCTTTTTGCTCGAAATCGACTTCCTTACCATATAAATGATTGAAACGTCTGGCCACTTCACGAGTTAACTCAACATGCGCCACTTGATCTTCACCAACAGGCACAAAGGCCGCTTTGTACATTAGAATATCTGCACTTTGGAGTAATGGATAACCCAAGAAACCATAGGTCGCCAAATCTTTATCTTTGAGTTTTTCCTGCTGATCCTTAAAGCTTGGGACACGCTCTAGCCATCCGAGTGGCGTTATCATCGATAATAAGGTGTGTAGCTCTGCATGCTCTGGCACACGCGACTGCACAAAAATAGTCGAGTTACCTGGGTTTACGCCAGTCGCTAGCCAATCAATCACCATATTGCGTGAACTTTCACCAATAATAGACGGATTTTCATAATGTGTGGTTAAGGCATGCCAGTCAGCCACGAAGTAAAAACACTCGTAACTGTGCTGTAGTTCGATCCAGTTTTTTAAAACGCCGTGGTAATGACCTAAATGTAACAACCCTGTGGGACGCATTCCCGAAAGTACGCGGTTGTTTTGACTAATTGCGATATTCAATTAAGTGAAGTTCCAGGCAGTAGATATGATGTTAATGATTATACTTATAGAATTGAAGGGCGTCGATCTTTGTCGTAAGCCAATTTTACTTAACATACGTTATATAAATGACCATATGGCTGATCATTTCGCTGACCCAAGACAATAATTCAAGGCTCTAGAAAATCAACAGACCCCTTGCCATGCCGAAGGACTTCCGGGATTGAATCGATCAAACTAATTACTGTGGAAGGATCAACACCACAGACGCCGCCATCAATCACCAAATCGACCTCATGTTCATATTTGCGCCTGATCTCTTCGACATCGTCCAAGGCTTCTTCACTACCCGCAGGGATCAAAGTACTACTCATAATGGGCTGACCTAACGCCTCTAGTAATGAATGAACAATATTGTTATCCGGTACCCGCACACCTATCGTTTTACGTTTTGGATTCATTAATCTTCGAGGCACTTCAGAAGTCGCCATAAGAAGGAACGTATAAGGTCCGGGTGTGAGTGTTTTCATTAAACGATAATCAGAGTTTGAAACCTTGGCGTAGGTGCCGATTTCAGATAGGTCACTACATATCAAAGTAAAATGATGGTTTTTATCGAGGCGCCTAATTCGTGCGATTCTCTCCATTGCAGACTTATCGCCAATATGACAGCCAAGTGCATAGCTTGAATCGGTTGGATATATCACCACCCCACCTTTATCTATGATCGATACAGCCTGTTGAATCAGACGTTTTTGTGGGTTATCTGGATGAATTTCGAAAAACTGGGCCATAGTTATATGTATCTAGGACAATCAGATGTCATATAAATCATTAATTCCAATGAAATATACGTTAAAAACTAAGGATCGCCAAAGACTCTCTTTTAATTTGTAATTTGGAGACAGCTTAAAATAGAAATTAACAACATAAATGAGACAAGATGCCATTCAAAATAAGCACTAGGCGAACAGCTACTTAAATACCAGTATAAAGGGTAGTTGACCACTGCCTATATTGAGCACCTGTTGTATCAAGACCTTAAAAAAAAGGCTCCCGTAGGAGCCTTTTCAGTACTACATGCTATAAAACTAATGTTTTACTTAACGGAATATACCAAAACAGCAGCAATAGTGCTTACAGCGTCGACGCCAGCTACATCAGAGTCAGCGTTGCGCATTTCATAGTAAGCCAAAGTATTAGGACCAATACTTTGAGTATAACCTAACACTAGTGCAGAAGGCGTAGGAGCGTTAACGCTACCGTCATCAGAAGAACCGAACTGAGCATAAAAGCTACCGAAGTGACCTTCTAACTGCATGCTTGATGCGTCGCCGCTTGACTGAAAGTCAACTGCATAACCAATACTACCCGCACTGCCACTTACGACTAAACCAGTAGTAGCGTCTGCATTAACTTTTGAATCAGTCATACCTAAAGCAATATTGACAGGACCAGCATCGAAAGCTACAACAGCTTCAATTGTATCTATCGCATTGTCATCAACTACAGCTGCTGCTACAGGCACAGTAGTTGCCGCTGCATTGTTATTAGCCAACTGTGCAGTAAGACCAAATTTTACTGGACCAGCACCACCCATGTAAGTGATCGCATTGCTTTGTACGCCTTCAGTCAGGTGACGTGATCCACCGTACCACCAAGTTCCATCAGTAGTCATCAGGCTATCCCATGCGTGATTGATTCCGTCACCAGTATAAACCTCACCAAAATCACCTTTTAAGCCGAATTTGAAGTCTCTAAGACCTGCACCAAACATGTGAGCTTCCCACGCGCCGAAGGCAGTCATACCATTGCCTAGATCAGTTTCGCCTTTGATGCCAAAACGACTACCAAAGTTACGCATTTCTGTAATACGATCAGTAGTTCCACCAGCATCAACTGATTGAACACCATAACGCATGCTGCCATAAACAGATCCACCATCAGCATGACCAGCAGCTGAAGCGATCATTGGTGCTGCCGCGATACCGGCTACAGCCAACGCTAATACAGTTTTTTTCAAATTCATAAGTTTCTCTCAAGTTAAATTAAAATATTACAAAATACTTCTGTAAAAATGGCTAAAACCACCACAGGCGTTAATGTAGAGGCTTTGAGACTGAATAGCAAGAATAATGTTTTATATTTACAACAACGCTTAAAAATCTATAAAACCTATATATAACAGTTAGATAAAATTACTAACGAAGCATATCCAGAGACTTCATCGTTACTCGTTGTTTTTTTACAACGGTTTTTTGGGTGTTTTCTGTTTTATTTACAACAAATTTCATTGTAGTTATAAAATTCAGGAACTAAATGTGCTATTTCCGATAAATAACATTCATCATTTGAATACAGATCTAACATTTGAATCCGTGCCTTAAAACTCAAATCCTACTAACTGTTCTTAAAAACTGTTTAAGAAATACATTTATTTTTGATCTCAACTATTGATTATTAACAACACCATTGAGTGGCCCACACTAGCCATCTATAATTTTATTTGCGTCCAGGTATATTACATTCAACTCTGTGTTGGGTAGTTTGCTTTCACGCCGATAACCTGCTTCAGCTGTTACAATACTTGACGCTCCTATCAATAAAGCTGGATGTATTTTCATCGCCACTTTCAAATCAACATGAATTTATGATGCTATAACTTTTTTATACAGGAAACCAATCAAATGAAAGTTGCCTTCTATGCACCAATGAAACCACCGACATCACCCGCACCTTCTGGGGACAGGTTAATCGGGCGACTTTTGATTAGTGCACTTCAAAGTGCAGGGGTTTCAGTCGAGCTAATGAGTCTATTTCGTAGCTATGATGGCAAAGGAGATTCAGATCGTCAAAAGCATCTTCAGAGCATTGGGCAAAAACTGGCTGATCGAATGGTGCGTCGACTATTAAAGCGACCTCTAGAAGATCGCCCATCGGCATGGCTGACTTATCATCTTTACCACAAAGCACCAGACTGGATTGGCCCACTGGTTTCACAAAAGCTGTCTATTCCTTATGTGGTCATCGAAGCGTCGTTTGCCCCAAAGCAAGCGACGGGCAGTTGGCAGCTGGGCCATACTGCAGTTTACAATACGCTCTCTAACGCAGACCTCGCTATTGGCTTGAATAGTCAAGATGCAGCTTGTGTTATACCTTGCCTCTCAACACCTCAGCGATACAAATCCTTGCGACCTTTTTTAGATTCATGCTTGCTCGAGAAAGCTGGTAAAGATAGTGATGAACACCGGCGTGCTATTGCTGATGAGCTAAATATCGACTGCCAGTCCTTGCTGTTACTGACTGTCGCCATGATGCGACCGGGTGACAAGGTCCAATCTTACAAAATTTTAGCGCAAGCTTTGCGTTTAATTGAAGATCAAGCCTGGGTACTACTCCTCGTTGGTGCGGGTTCGGAAGAGTCTCAAGTTCGGTCATTTTTTTCGGGGTTTGAAAACCGCATCATCTGGCTCGGAAAAGTTGAGGCGGATCGACTGGCGACTCTCTACTCCGCATCCGATATTTTTGTCTGGCCGGCCGTAAAAGAATCTCCTGGCATGTGCTTTCTGGAAGCCATGGCTACCGGTACGCCGGTGATAGGAGGAGATTCTGGTGGTGTACCCGATATTGTTGAGCACAATGTGACAGGTTTACTTGCCAAGCACCTGGATGTGAATGACTTTGCTGCTTGTGTAAAGACCCTTGTTGTAGATAAAGATCTGCGTCGGACAATGGGTGCTGCTGGTGCAATGAATGTTACTCGTTACCACAAGATTGAATCAGCAGGTCAGCAATTGAAAAAACTATTATCCAACATTACTCCATGACTTCATTACTTTTGATTCGTCACGGCGAGACCGTATGGAATGCTGAACATCGTTTGCAAGGACAAACTGACATTCCTCTCAGTTCAACCGGACGGTCGATGGTGGAAAGCTGGTCTATCCCAGAAGATTATAATCAGTTTGAATGGGTATCCAGTCCACTTCAGCGTGCCATGGAGACTGCAAAAATCCTGGGGCACACGCCGATTATTGAACCATCCTTAAGGGAGATGTCCTGGGGGCAATGGGAAGGTCTAAACTGGAAAGAGCTTCAAGCTGGTTTAGGTCATGAAGCCATGCTAGCCCATGGAGCTGATAGTCTTGATTTTCGTCCGCCACAGGGTGAAAGTCCGCGAGACTTACAGACTCGGCTCCGCCCCTGGCTAGAACAGCTAAAAAAACCTACCATTGCTATCTGTCACAAAGGCGTACTTCAGGCTATCTATTCACTCGCAAGCGGCTGGCAAATGTCAGGGAAGCCTCCCATTAAATTCAAACACGGGGATGCTCACTTATTTCAAGTGGAGTCAGGTATTGTGACCGAACAGAAAATGAATATAGCACTGACAAATCACTGTACTCGAAAAGTATAGACAAACCTTCCTCTTGTTTAAGAGCAAACTCTATCAGTAAAATCTATAAAAAATAAGATAGAATGTTCGAAATTCACCCCCGACGTAATAACCAACCCATGAAACAATTATTCGACTTCCTACCGATCGCCTTATTTTTTATCGTTTACAAATTTTTCCTTGATTTACCTGACGGATTAATTATCGCGGTCAATGACCTGCTACCCTTCATGGCTTTGACGCCTGGCAATGAAAGTGATGCGATTTATTTGGCCACACTTGTCGCCATCATCGCAACCATTATCCAGGTAGCGTTCAGCGCTATCCTTTTTAAGAAGGTAGAAAAAATGCCCATCATAACTCTGCTTTTGTTGGTTATTTTTGGTGGCGCAACACTTTTACTGAAGGATCCTTTGTTCATCCAGTGGAAACCTAGCGCCATTAACTGGTTATTTGGGCTTGGTTTTTTATTGAGTCAATTTATCGGTAGTAAGCCATTAGTACAGCGAATGATGAGCAAAGCCGTGACCATTGACGATGATAGCGTATGGATGAAACTTAATTTATCCTGGGTTTTCTTTTTCGCATTTTCAGGGCTTGCTAATATTATAGTTGCACCCGCAATAGACCCTTTCAACTTTCAATTCAGTGAGAGTACCTGGGTTGATTTTAAGTTATTCGGTTTGATGGGGATGACGATTGCTTTCGTTATTGGCCAAGCATTTTATCTGGCGCGTTTTATGCCTGAAACCACAAAGGATAAAGATTAATGTACTATAGTTTTGTCGGAACTGATGTCGAGAATAGCCTCGAAGCCCGAATGGCCGCACGGCCTACCCACGTCGAAAGATTGGTTGATTTGAAAAACCAAGGTCGACTCATTATCGCTGGACCCAATCCTGCAATTGATAGTAGTGATCCTGGAGAAGTGGGATTTAGTGGCAGTATTATTATTGCTTAATTTTCGTCACTGAGTGATGCTGAACATTGGGCCGATCAAGACCCATATATCTTAACAGGTGTTTATGCCAGCGTTAGTGTAAAGTCATTTAACAAGGCATTACCCTAGGGCATCTTTAAAAATGCGCTTTTTTCGCGATTGCGGGCATGGCCTCGTGGCCCCTACTCTTGATAGCTCCGTGCTGGTGCGCCAGCCCGCTAGATCCCCATCTACTAACGTACACCCCGGTTCTCGACAATTGCTCCATGCATTGTTCTATCTCCTGCATCCATGCAGTCGACCGTGCGGTGCTGCCTTGCACTTATTGCCATAAATGGCATGTATGCTGTTTTTGCATCGTTACATGGATGTAACTAATTAGAACAATGCAGGAGCTATTGTCGCGGAGCAAAAAAACAGTCACGAAAAATCACTATTTTTAGAGATACACATAAGAACTGTTAGAAATCAGAGCTCAATTAGAATTTGCTAACGCTGCTTCTTTCATTTCGTGAAGCAGTTGATCTTCTGATTCGATACGATCGGCCATAGATTCTCCAATCAGAGATAAGTCTTTGTAGAGATTGGTTAGACTTTCCTGATCATCAGCGCCATCGTATTTATCATTAAAGTCGACAAATTGTTCGGTCGTTTTCGATATCACAGGATAAACGGTATTGGCTACTTTTTTCACATTGCCACGTCTTTCCTTGCCGTCAATGATGCGCTCGTAGATTTCAAAATGTCCAAGGGCTGAATAATCGACCAATGCCTGGCTGAATGCTTTCAGACTTTCTATTGTCGAGGAGAAACCAGCCTCTTGCGACTCTAGCTTAGCGAGTTCGCACATAGCGACTAGCACTTCCTGTCTTTCTGTTAATAATGCTTGAATGGTACGTGACTGTCTTCCTCTTCGGTCAAGTTCATTTGAGACTTTCTGTGCATTGTCTTCTACTGTTCCGATTTGTGGATCGTTCACGATTATCCCCTTAGTTCAATATATGCGGTTAAACAAACACTGATTTTAGCTATTGCCAACCAATATAACAGCACTTAATTACTTTTATTAATTATGCCAAAACTGTTTCAGGTAAATCTCATCTTGGAAATGAATTAAGATTGGTAGGCTTTGGTTATCTAAATGACTCGTTAGATGGTGTCTATTAAAATTTATGTTCAATTCATCATCTTCCAACGGCCGAAAACCACCTTACATTTTTTGCTTAACCATGGTCATGTGGATTTCGCTCTCAATCAGATTAAATGTAAAAGGACCATCGGGTATCATCATAAAGCGCAGACCATCATCCTCGAACTGATGTAACCGCTCCAACAAAAGGTTGGATTTGATCTTCTTGATACTGCCCCGTTAAACACGTGCCTTTTTACTTTTCATCGAATTGCGGCGATTCGATATCCCCTTGCGTAAAAATACGCTGGTATCGACTTCGGCAGTCTTTCCTTTTTCGAGTGGCGCTGACTCTCCCCGCACTTCAGCCACCTAAAGGGTGGCGGTCAGTAAAGCTGAACATACAGGCGCAGTCTAAAATCTAGCCCAGTCGTTTTTTGTTGTACGACCATCTCCTCGACCAGCATAGGAATTCTCTTTCAATATAAAAAAGTCAGACAAGTATAGATTCTGGTTTAACTTTATCGGATTGATATTGGTAGATAGGTCGTTTATGATTTCTTTATTTTTCAGACTATCCCACTATCATGATAAGTAAAGATTGCCCCTTAATATTTACCCACATTCCTAAAACTGGTGGAATGTCCTTGTTCGCTGCTATGTGTCAGTACCACGGAATGAAAATGGCAGACATGTACAATATATCGGCACGTGATATTGATAAGGCTCCGGTTGAAGAATTACTCAGCGATCAGGAAAAAAGTGTCTTTGCAGGACATTTTCCGTTCGGCCTGCATGAATGGTTATCGCGCCCTTCCTGCTACATGGCGATAGTACGTAAACCTCT
>JBLILW010000016.1:0-19156 GCA_047638435.1 Urechidicola sp. | reverse complement strand
AAGGCGCCTATTGGTTAGTGCTTAATTTAATTGAGCTTCACCTAACTAAGTTTTACTTAACTAAGTACGAGCGTTGCCAACCCGAGAAATGCAACAATACCGATAACGTCGGTCACTGTCGTCAGCACCACGCCACCCGCGATAGCAGGGTCGATGTTTAATTGACGTAAAGTTAACGGTATCAACACACCCGCAAAAGCGCCTGCGACCAGATTGACCACTAGTGCGATACCAATCACCGCTCCGATACTGAAATTTTCGAACCAGACAATTGAAAATGCTGCGACTACGAAAGCCCATACTAAACCATTGAGTATGCCGACTAGAATTTCCTTTTTTATTAGTGAGCGATAGTTCGAGCTGCCAAGTTGACCCAGTGCTAATCCTCGTATTACCAGTGTCAGCGTTTGTGACCCTGCGATGCCACCCATGCTTGGCACAATGGTGATGAGAATGGCGAGGGCGACCACTTGCTCAAGAATGTTTTCGAAGAAACCGATAACGCCAGCAGCCAGGAAAGCAGTCAATAGATTGATGCCTAGCCAGATTCCACGTCGTTTTGCGCTGGTGATCACGGGCGCAAACATATCATCATCTTCCGATAATCCCGCCATGCTCATAATAGAATGCTCCCCTTCCTCTCGAATAACATCGACCACGTCGTCAATCGTAATTCGACCGATCAATTTGTGCTGTTCATCAACGACAGGGGCGCTAATTAAATCGTAATTTTCGAACTCACGTGCGACTTCAGTATCTGAAATATGGGCATACATGGCATTAATATCGGTACGCATGATGTCCTGAACCAACGCGTCTAACTCATTGGTGAGTAGGTCAGCCAGATATAATGCACCTAGATAGTGATCGTGCCGATCGACAATAAATAGCTGATCTGTCTGATCAGGTATATCACCTCGCATTCTCAGGTAACGCAGTACAACGTCCAATGTGACGTCTGCTCGAATGGTGATTTGATCGAGATTCATCAAACCGCCAGCGGTATCCTCGCTATAGGCGAGTACGGATTCTAGTCTTTCTCGTTTATGGGTATCGAGGGTAAGTAATATACTGGCGAGCTTTTCTGTCGGCAACGAGAGCAAAAGATCAGCCTGATCGTCGACATCGGGCAGGGTTTCGATGATGGCTGTAATCTCATCGGCATCGAGCTCTTTGAGTTTTGTGTCACGGACTTCGTCACCCATTTCGAGTAGCACGCCACCCAGTAAAATAGGGTCTATTTGTGGCCAGGTAAGATCACGTTGTTGTGACGGTAAAGACTCTAGTAAGCTGGCTAACTCAGCAATGCCGATACCATCGATGACACGCGTAATCGCTAAATCATTATCATCTTCTAATGCGAGCGATATACTTTGCCGAAGTTGTTCGATGCTGTCTTCAATCATGGTGATGATTGTAAGCTATGTTGACCTGTGAGTAACTGGTCTTTATAACGTTGAATTTTTATTAGAATGAAAAGTAGAATTTCTGTTCTTTTGAAATATTGCCATCTAAATTTGGCGGGAATTTTACAGGTCTATTCAGCCTCATCGAACAAATTAGCAATTAATGTTGAAATCGCTTCCATGCAGCGAACTTCATCTTTGCCGTCAACCTCCAGGCGTATTTCTGTACCCTTGCTGGCTGCGAGCATCATCACGCCCATAATGCTTTTTGCGTTAACTTTGTTTCCTTGTTTATCTATTAAAACTTCGCTTTCAAATTGACTGGCGCAATTGACCAGTTTTGACGCGGCACGGGCATGAAGCCCGAGTTTATTAATGATGGTGATATCTTGAGAAATCATAGTTATCAGTCCTATATGACGCCCTTACGGGCACCTTCGATAGCGGTTAAGGATAACGCTTGAAGTGATTGATCGGGATAGTTTAATACGCGTAATAGCATCGGTAAGTTGATGCCACTCACAACATTAATATTTTTATCAATGGCAAAATACTTAGCTAGGTTGTAGGGCGTCGCGCCACAAATGTCAGTCAATATTAGTATACCATTGTTATTGTCACTGCTACTGGAGCTGGCGATACCCAATTGATTGATCATGTTTTTGATTTGGTCTGCATAGCGACCCAAGTCATTCGGCTTAAGATTCGCTGAAACCGGTATAAAGTTAACTTTGAACAAGTGGTCCCCAAGAATGGAGGACGCTATGTCGATCAGCTCCTGCCCGAGTTGATTATGGGTTATTACCAATAGGCTGACAGTCATGACAGTTCCCTGTGCCTGACGGTGCTATTGTATTTATTTTTTTCTAATGCCAGAGCAATTTTTTCGGCCAGAAACACTGATCGATGTTGCCCACCCGTACAACCAATAGAAATTGTCATATAGCTACGATTTTCTTTTTCAAAGCAAGGGATCCAAGTTGTCAGAAAACTGTTAATGGAATCAAACATGCTGATAACTTCAGGGAAGCCTTTAAGATACTCAATGACGGGTGCGTCCCTGCCACTAAAGTCTTTCAAGTGACTTTCCCAGTGCGGATTAGGTAGGCAACGTACATCAAAAACAAAGTCCGTATCGGTGGGCAGGCCGTGTTTAAAGCCAAACGATTGTACCAATATTGACAGTTCAGACGAATTGCTGGGTAATAGTCGTTTGATGATTAACTGACGCAGCTGATGTACATTGAATGTTGATGTGTCGATCACTAAATCAGCTTTTGAGTAGATGTTTCTGAGTAAGTCCTGTTCAAGATTGATGGCGTCTACTAGAGGGCGGCCTTGGCGCGATAGTGGGTGCTTTCTTCTGGTTTCACTAAAACGAGTGATTAGTTTTTTGATGTCAGAGGTTAGGAATAGGATTTCGACAAAGCTGGCCTGTTTTCGTGCTTGTTCGATAATTTCATCAAAGCGGTCGATATCATTTGCGCCACTTCTGGCATCTATTGCGACTGCAACTAAATCATACATGGCGGGTTTGGAGTCGAGCATGGTGTCGATAAAATTCGGAAGCAGACCAATCGGTAAATTGTCGACACAAAAATAGCCTGCATCTTCCAGCGTATGTAAAGCAACCGTTTTGCCAGAGCCTGATAGGCCGCTAACAATGATCAGTTTCATCTCATTTTCGACCATGTCTTTAATCATTAAATGGGTTGTTTTCTGCAATAGCTATGTCCTGGCGTTGGATAAAATCTTCAGCAGCATTATAGCCGTTAATATTAAGCAAGTGATTTCGTGCAGCGGCCTCGACCAGTACAGCAAGGTTTCGACCAGGCGCTACGGGCAGGGTTACCTCGGGTATTTCCAGTCCGAGAACATTGCGTGTGGCGATATTATTGCCCAGTCGGTCAAATTGAGTGGCGTTCTCATCGGTGAGTGACACCATATGAACAATGAGCCTTAGTGCCTTATTTTTTTTGAGTGCATTGGCACCAAACATAGCTCGAATATTGACTATTCCTAGCCCACGGACTTCCATGAAGCCACTGAGCAAGCTTGAACACTCACCGTTGATGACGTCTGGTGATATTCTTGAGAATCGGGTGATATCATCCGAAATTAGGCGGTGTCCTTTGGCCACTAAAGCGAGGGCTAATTCACTTTTACCGACACCACTTTCGCCCGTTAGGAGCAGTCCCAGGCTGTAGACTTCAACGTAAACACCATGTTCGTCAACATGCTCGGCGAGTACAGGAGTTAGATAATGGCGTGTTTTATCCAGTAACTCAGAATCATGTAAACAAGACTTAAAAACGGGAATGTTCTGTTGTTCGCATTGACGAATCATAGATTCAGGTAGCTGATTCTCTGCGCTGATTATGAGGGTACTAACAGGGCCCTGAAACAGGGTTTTAAGAAGTTTTGTTTGTTCTTGTTGCGTTAGCTTGCTGATATAGCGAGACTCTTGATAACCGACGACGACGATGCTAGATGTACGAATGACATTAAAATAGTCGACTGCTTCAAAGGTGTCGCTGGTTTGACGTGAAACCATGATTTCACGCTCCAGACCGACTGGAAGCGAAGCAAAACTAAGTTGTAATTTATGTTGGTAATGCTCGAAGAACTTAACAATTTTGAGTGAAGACTTCATTTCTCAGCTGAGTCGATGATCCGAATAACATCGCTGACGGTGTGCGCTGTTCGCATAGCCTCGCGAATTGAAGATTGTGAAAATATTTTAGCCAGTGATGCCAATATTTGCAGATGCTCGTCGGTGGCATGCTCAGGAATAATAATGCAAAAAATCAAATCGACTGGTTGATTATCAGGTGCGTCAAAATTAATGGGTTTTGCTAGCTTAACAAAACAACCAATCGTTTCTTTCAGGTCGGGCAGTCGGGCATGGGGCACAGCGAAACCATGGCCTAAGCCAGTGCTGCCAAGCCGTTCACGATCGAGCAAGCTGTTAAAAAGTTTGGATTGCGTTAGCCCACATTGTTCGATGACTGTGTTTGCTATGAATTCAAGTGATTTTTTCTTGCTAGTGATATTCGGATCGATGAAAACTCGATTGGGGGATAAAAGTGCGGTGACTGTCATGTGATGGCTGAACGATGGTTTCGTTGGTTGAAAATATGGGCGAATGTTATCCCAAAAGACAGAGTATGCAAGTGTTAAAAAAATGGGCAACGGTTAACGCAATTGCGAAAATCGCCGCCCATCAGTCTAAGCCTCTTCTGGGAGGTCTAAAGGCTCCTCAGTCGGCATTTCTACTCGGCTTCTGTGGTCCTTTATTTTTTCCTTGTGTTTCTTGCCTTGACGATCAAGCTTATCGATGAGTCCATCGATCGCGGCATACATATCTTCCTTTACATCGTCGGCATGTAAATTATTGCCGCTGACATGGAGGGTGGCTTCTGCTTTGTGCCGTAGTTTTTCAACTGTCAAAATAATATTGATGTCTAAGGCCTGATCGAAATGACGGTCTAGTCGCTGAATTTTCTCATGTACATAGTTTCTGATTGAATCAGTGATGTCGACGTGATGGCCACTTAAACTTACTTGCATCAGTTATCTCCTATAGTTGACTGACCCGCATTATTGCGAATCAATGGTCGTCGTCTCAGAAGAGACGTTTTCGCTCATTAGATGGTGGTATGTGAAGTGCCTCGCGATATTTTGCAATGGTTCTTCTTGCAACATTAATACCTTGATCACCTAATAATAGAGCAATTTTGTTATCACTTAATGGTTTTTCTTGAAGTTCGGCGGCCACTAGTTTTTTGATAATGGCTCGAATTGCTGTGGCCGAACATTCACCCCCATCTGCGGTGCTCACATGACTGGAAAAGAAAAACTTAAATTCCATTATACCACGGGGTGTGTGCATAAATTTGTTAGTGGTGACACGAGATATGGTTGACTCGTGCATTTCGAGTAGTTCAGCGATATCTCGCAATACCATTGGTTGCATGGCTTCATCTCCGTAATCAAGAAAAGCATGTTGGCGCTCTACAATTGCCTGTCCAACCCGCAGCAGTGTGTCGTTTCGGCTTTGAAGGCTTTTTATAAACCAGCGAGCTTCCTGAAGGTGATCTTTCAGGTAGGTGTTTTGTTCACTATTGTCTGCGCGTTTTATCAGTCCCGCATATTGATCATTAACGCGGAGTCTTGGCGCATTTTCTCGATTGATACTGACGGACCATTGACCCTGGTGTTTGCGGACAAAAACATCGGGAACAATATATTCTGCATGATTTTTACTGATCAGGTACCCAGGATGTGGATTGGTGGTTTGGATCAGTTTAATGATGGCCGCAAGTTCAGCATCAGTTGCCTGTAGTCGACGTTTGAGTAGTGCGACATCATTACTGGCCAGTTGCTCGAGGTAATTGTCGACCAACACCAGGGCTTTGGTTAAATGAGGGGTATCTGTGCTGTATTGTTGCAGTTGTATCATCATGCATTCGGCTGGTGTTCTGGCCGATACGCCAATTGGATCAAAGTGCTGAACAAGGTTTAAAACGGCTTCCACTTCGTCAAATTCAATCTCTCCTAGTTGAGTTTTTAGGCCGATATAAATGTCTTCTAGCGATTGAGTTAGGTAGCCCGTGTCGTCGGTTGAGTCGATTATTGCCAGACCGACTTCATAATCAGTTTCTGACAGACGCATGCCATTGAGTTGCCAGAGTAAATGTTCTTTTAAAGCATCTTCTTCTTTTGCTTGATTCTCGAACATGTCACGGTTGTCATCATGACTGGCTTGAGGCGTTGTTGGTGCGGTGTCATAAATTTCGTCCCAATGAGAGTCGACGTCTAGCTCTTCAGGCAGCGTTTGCTCGGCTCTGCTGTCGGCAATGGTGTCTGCACTGGTCTTGATTTCAGCGCGATCTTCATTTTCATTGTCGTTATCGCTATTTTTAATTGTTTCGCGGTCTTCGAGGTTGATTTCACTAAGGTCGTCATCCTGTTCCAGAAGTGGATTTTCGTCCAGAGCCTGCTGGATTTCAGATTGCAGTTCGAGAGACGACAGTTGCAGTAACTTGATCGCTTGCTGCAGCTGAGGCGTCATCGTTAGGCTTTGGCCTATGCGTAGTTGCAGGCTTTGTTTCATAGATGGATATGATTCCAGAATGAGATGTTGATGGTGTTTTTATTGTCGGTCATTAATGACTGTTTCATTGCCTATCATATATATAGTTATAGCTTAAAATACTCTCCTAAGTAAGTCTTTCTGACGATTTTATTTTCAAGGATGTGGTTGGAATCACCCTCGGTTATAATCACACCTTCACTCATGACATAGGCCCTGTCACAGATACCCAGAGTTTCGCGTACATTGTGGTCTGTGATTAATACGCCTATGTTGCGATCGGAGAGCTGGCGAATAATATTTTGAATGTCGATTACAGAAATTGGATCAACGCCAGCGAAAGGTTCATCGAGTAAAATAAAGAGCGGTTCGTTTGCGAGGGCACGCGCAATTTCAACCCGTCGGCGTTCGCCTCCAGATAGTGCTATACCGGCACTGCCGCGGATATGGGTGATTTGAAAGTCGTCTAACAGGCTTTCTAATAACAGTTTTTGCTGTTGCGAGCTTAAGTCTTTTCTAAGCTGCAAAACGGCTTTGATATTGTCTTCTACGGATAGATTTCGAAAAATAGACGCTTCTTGTGGCAGGTAACCAATGCCTTGTCGTGCTCGCTTATCTATAGGTAGATGATCGATTGATTGACCATCGAGCTTTATCTGGCCTGAGTCGTTATTAACCAAGCCGACAATCATATAAAAGCAGGTAGTTTTACCCGCACCATTTGGGCCGAGTAGGCCAACAATGTCGCCACTTTTAATATGCAACGAGACTGATTTAACGACGGATCGTTTTTTGTAGGATTTTGCTAGCTCGATGGCTTCGAGTCGATGAGATGTTTGGTTTTTTGTCATCAACTTTCTTTATTGATTCGCATGATTAATCGTCATGATCAATTAGTTAGCTGCTTAGGCTGGATTAGCATGCGGACTCGGTTGTCTGGTTCTACACTGCCAGCCTCTATGCTATTGCTGTCAATGTTGAGGTTAATTTTATTACTTTCAATTATGTCGGACCCCTGAGTTAACTTTGCATTACCGAGCAATAATAGTGTCGATTCAGATTCACGGTATTCGATTTTCAGGGCCTCACCGATGATTTCCAGGTTGCTATCGTTAAGTTGCCTGAAGGTGGCGGGTGAGCCAGCCATTTTCATAAGTATGAGTATTTTGTTGTCTTCGAAGTATAGGGTGAGTCGATCAGAGTGTACTTCGAGGCTGCCCTGGGTCAGCTTCACATTGCCAGTATAGATACTAATATTGTCGTTATCTCTGACTTCAAGACTGTCGGCTTCGACATGGATTGGTTGCTGATTGTCTCTCACCTTTGAATAGGCGAAGGTGGAAAACGCCTGAATGGAGACCAGCAAGCTCAATAAGCTTATTAACTTAACTATTTTCATTTAACTATTTCCAAGATGATAAATCGCCTTGGTGTTTTTTAACGAATACACCTTATTCTTCAAATCAAAAACAGCTTCACTGCCATGGATGATGGCGGTGTCTGATTTGATTTCAATAGCCTTGCTGGCACTAATGAGATCCAGGTCCGGCTGAAATAACATGACTTCGGATCGAATTTGCAATGAATCGCTGCCTTCACGTCGCATGACTACATCGTTCTCTAATTGCAGGCTATTGTGCTCGTGGAATAATTTACCACTGAGCGATTTTACCTGCCAGTCATCTGCCTCGCGGTAAATTTGTATCGTCGGGTTATCGATGAGACTAATATTAGCGGCTGTTAAGTGTTCTAGGTACGGGCTTTGCATCTCAAAATCAAGATTACCCTGATCATTCATAGATTTATACTGAAACTCTGACAGGAAATAATCAATATCGGTTGGAATGTCAAGGTCTGGTCGGATGACGGTTGTTTTTGGTTCATAAAACCAGCCCACTGCAATGGCAGCAATGGTGGCAACTGCAATCATGGCGATGACTGGCACTTTCGTTTTATCTATCATGCTTACTAATCATATTAGATATGAGGCATGTAAATCATCTAACAAATTTTGAGATCGCAAGATGAAATCGGTTGTTTCACGTACCGCGCCAGAACCACCGGCCAAATCAGTCACTAGGTGTGCATTTTGTTTGACGAATGCATGTGCGTTACGAACGGCAACGGCTAGACCAACCTGACTCATTACAGGTAGATCGGGTAGATCATCACCCATATAAGCAATTTGTTCAGCTTTCAGTTTAGTTTGCTCGAGTAATGCCTCGAATGCAGGGCGTTTATCCCGGTATCCTTGAAAGACGAGCTCGACGCCTAGGTCATTCATACGATGGCTGACTAGTTTTGACTTACGTCCAGTAATAATGGCGACTTGAATGCTGTTGGTGAGCAGCATACGAATACCATGACCATCGAGTGAGTTGAAGGTTTTGTATTCGCGACCCTCATTATCAAACTGGAGACCACCATTGGTGAGTACGCCGTCAATATCAAAAATGACGAGTTTAATTTTTTGAGCCTTATTTTTGACTGCTTCAGTTGACATGTTCATGGTTTGATTCATTCGGTTTTAGACGACGCCGGCTCTTAATAAATCATGCATGTTTAATGCACCCTGAATGGCGTTATTTTCATCAACCACTATTAATGCATTTATTTTGTGGTCATGCATGACTTTTAAGGCCTCGCTGGCAATGCAGTGAGCCTGAATGGTGATGCAATTGGCTGTCATAAAATCTTTGACGCTGGTGGTTTCGATATTGGGCATTTTTTCAAAGGTCCGTCTCAAATCACCGTCAGTATAAATGCCGAGCAAAGTACTATGCTTTTGGTCTAGGCTTTTTGAATCAATGACGGCTGCCATGCCGAGCCCCTTGCTTGTCATTTCTAGCAAGGTTTGTTTTAGGCTGGAATCAGTATTTACTAACGGTATTTGATCGCCGGTATGCATGATGTCACTTACCCGAAGTAATAGTCTTCGACCCAGGTTGCCGCCAGGATGAGACATGGCAAAATCTTCTTCGGTAAACCCACGGGCTTGCAATACGGAGACAGCCAGTGCGTCACCCATAGCCAGCGTTGCGGTTGTACTCGACGTGGGGGCAAGGCCGAGAGGGCAGGCTTCTTTATCGACGCTTACATCGAGATGAACATCGGCAGTTCTTGCGAGCGTCGATTGTGGTTTGCCAGTTAATGCAATCAGCGGTATACCTATTCGCTTCAGCATTGGCAGTAATAATGTAATTTCGCTGGTTTCACCTGAATTCGACAGGGCAATCACCAGATCATGCTCAGTAATCATACCCAGGTCGCCGTGGCTGGCCTCGCCTGGGTGCATGAAAAATGCCGGTGAACCGGTGCTCGCCAAAGTAGCCGCGATTTTATTGCCTATGTGCCCTGATTTCCCCATCCCAGTAACGACAATGCGACCTTTACAGCTGAGGATCAATTCACAGGCCTGCTCAAACCCTGAATCTAGCCGGTCGACCAATGCAGCAACAGCTTCAGCCTCAGCTTTTAAGACGGCAATGCCTAGCTTTAAATATGCATGTTGGGTCATTTAAATGTTCCCAGTCATCACGTTAGAGTACAAATATAATTGGTAAATAACAAAGCAGCAAAGGAGCAAGAATCCTTTTAGGCGAGATAACGACTGAGTTGAGGAGACAGGAAAGCGAGAGAAACAAAGTAACAAAATGGTGAGGCCACCAACAACAGGCAGGTCGCGGATGATGGCATGGGAGTCGATACTGAAGTCTGTTAGCAGAGCTGGCAGGCCAATGACGGCGAGCGAGTTAAATAGATTCGACCCAATAACATTGCCAATGGCCATGTCAGGTACGCCTTTTTTTAAGCTGGCAATAGAGGCTGCTAGTTCAGGTAGGCTGGTGCCTAGGGCGATCACCGTCAAACCAATAATGAGTTCGCTAACGCCAAGTGCTATCGCGATATCAGTCGCCCCCCAAACTAAAATTTTGGAACTGCCAACGAGTATAATAAGACCCACAAACACCCAAACGATTGCTGAGATTAGCGTCATGTTCTCAGGTATTGTTTCTGACAGCTCCTCCTCGATCCGATGCTTGTTTGGATCATTTCGATGAGACTTTATTAGGTAGATCAAAATAGCCACAAGTACTAGAAGTAATGTGAGGCCATCGATTTGGTCGAGCGACCCATCGATCATGCACCAGGCCAACAGGGTGGTCGCAATGACGAGCAAGGGGTATTCTCGTCGGAATAAGCCATTTGCAATCGGGATAGGCGTGATGAAAGCCGTAACGCCCAATATTAATCCAATGTTAGCGATATTCGACCCCAGTGCATTGCCGATAGCGATATCAGGAGTGTCTTCCATAACAGCAATAATGGATACTAAAATTTCCGGCGCCGATGTGCCAAAGCCAATAATGGTGATGCCGATGATGAGAGGAGAAACTCCCAAGTGATTCGCTAGTGAAGACGCGCCCTCAACAAACTTGTCCGCGCCCCAGACAAGTAGAGCAAGACCAAAAAAAATGGCGCTAATTGCTAATAACATAATGTAGAGTTAAACCTGTTCCTGGGGTGCTAGAAACTGTCAGTTGAGGTGAATAAACCAACGCGTAAATCTTTAGCAGAGTAAATCTCGCGACCATCCACTTCCATTGTGGCATCGGCGATACCCATCACTAATTTGCGCATAATCAGGCGTTTAATATTGACACGATAAGTGACTTTTTTAGCGTTAGGTAGTACCTGGCCAAAGAATTTTACTTCTCCGGCACCGAGCGCTCTACCGTGACCTGGTCCACCTTTCCAGCCCAGATAAAATCCAATCAGTTGCCACATTGCGTCGACGCCAAGACAACCAGGCATGACGGGATCAGTTTCAAAATGACATTTAAAAAACCACAAGTCGGGATTGATATCAAGCTCGGCAACTATTTGGCCTTTTTCAAACTCGCCCCCATCTTCGGTGATGCTGGTGATTCTATCGAACATTAACATCGGAGGAAGCGGCAGCAAGGCATTGCCCTCTCCAAAAATTTCACCTTTTCCACAACGGATTAGCTCGTCGTAACTAAAACTATTTTTATCGGTTAATGGTTTTGCCATAATTTTCGTTTTTATGTTTGCCTTTAATGCAGTCAACATTAACGATTCTCTAAAAAATATGCCAGTAAAATTCTTTATTTTGAACGAAAAGCCATGCATAGGCGTCATCCAAGGGTGGCGTTTGGCTTTAGCGATTATTCAGTTGACCAAGCAGGTCTTTACATTAAAGTGTAGAGTGGTGATATGAGGTTGTAATTGATAGTATAACGGCCCCTATAGTTGGATGACATGTTTCCTAACTGAAACGTTCTGACGAGATGTTTAATTATGTTCTCTCGATCGTGACTTTCTATCAGGCACTGAGTCAGCTCTGATTAAGCTATAGTCGGTAAAATTTCGGTCAGTTAATTTTAAAATAGGTAGGTCAGGTAAACTTAATGATAAAAACATTCGTAATGATGAAAGCACTATTGTTGATTGCCTTGTTCAGTCTGAACGTGTTTTCTGCTGACATTGATCCTCAACAACTGATTAAGCACGCTACGGATAGGGTGCTTAGCGAAATCAAACTTAATTCAGATGACTATCGAGCAAATCCAGAAAAATTATTTACATTGGTTGACGAGGTGGTTTTACCGCATTTTAATTTCGTCGCTATGACCAACTTGGCGTTATATCGTCATAGAAACGAATTTAATAATGAACAAAAAACTAGAGTTGTTAACGAATTTAGAAACCTACTGATTCGAACCTATGGTACAGCATTACTGGAATACAATAATCAGGAGGTTAATTATCTAGATATGCTCGGTTCAGTTGAGGGAGGTAAAGTGAAGGTGAGAACCGAGGTCACCCAGGCGGGTGGATCAGCTATCCCACTCGATTACAGTTTAAGACGAGGCAAACAAGGCTGGCAGGTTTACGATATTCAGGTCGATGGCATTAGTCTCGTGACCAACTACCGCTCTAGTTTTTCTAGAGAAATCAAAAAGAATGGTGTCGAAGGTCTCATCAAGTTATTGGCTGAGAGAAGTCAATAAATTTTAAGTAGCATTTAAAGGAATATCCATCATTCCTGCGAATAAGAGTAAATAAAAGGGCTCGTATTCTTGTCAGCCATTGACTGGAACATCTGATAGAATGCATTCCGTTTAAACCCCATGGATACTAAGTACATTAGGCAATGAATAAATTAATTATTAAAGGTGGCGTTCCCTTATCCGGACAAGTTCGAATTTCCGGGTCGAAGAATGCGGTATTACCTATTTTGGCGGGCACATTGTTAGCGAGTGGTCCTGTTGTGGTTAATAATGTACCGCATTTACATGATGTCACCACAACAATTGAGTTGCTGGGTCGAATGGGTGTTTCGATTACCATTGGTGATAAAATGAGCGTCGAGATTGATCCCTCTACCATTGAAAATACCTTTGCGCCCTATGAGTTAGTTAAAACCATGCGTGCGTCGATTTTAGTTCTGGGGCCGTTATTAGCGCGTTATGGCACGGCTGAAGTTTCGCTGCCCGGTGGTTGTGCGATTGGAGCGAGGCCGGTAGACATTCATCTTTCCGGGCTTGAGGCAATGGGCGCTGAAATTACAGTTGAACAGGGTTATATCCGGGCCAAAGCAGATCGACTGAAGGGTGCCCATATTGTAATGGATCAGATCACCGTTACCGGAACCGAAAATTTGATGATGGCGGCTAGTCTTGCCGAGGGCACTACAATCCTCGAAAATGCAGCCCGAGAACCCGAAGTAGTTGATCTTGCCGACTTTATTAATGCGATGGGTGGTCGAATAGAAAATGCAGGCACCGATAAGATCACAATCCATGGCGTTGAAAAACTGGAAGGTTGTGATTACACAGTATTGTCAGATCGTATTGAGACTGGCACTTATCTAGTTGCTGCTGCAATTACGGGTGGTAAGGTTTTGCTGAAGGATACAGACCCTAGCTTACTCGATGCAGTATTGGCCAAATTGGTCGAGGCTGGTGCAATAATCGATACGGGAGAAAACTGGATTGAACTTGATATGGAAGGCCGTAAGCCGAAGGCAGTTAATATTCGAACTGCACCTTACCCAGGTTTCCCGACTGATATGCAAGCTCAGTTTTGTGCATTAAATGCAATTGCGAATGGCACCGGTTCGGTAACCGAAACTGTGTTTGAAAATCGTTTTATGCATATACAGGAAATGTCTCGCCTAGGTGCGAAGATCCAGCTTGAAGGTAATACCGCGATTATTCAGGGTGTTGATGACTTAAACGGTGCGTCAGTGATGGCGACAGATTTACGTGCTTCGGCGAGTTTAATCCTGGCTGGTTTGGTTGCTAAGGGTGAAACAGTTGTAGAGCGTATTTATCATATCGACCGTGGTTACGACCATATTGAAGAAAAACTTGCCTGCCTCGGTGCCAATATTCGACGAGTACCTAATTAGACTTGGGCAGGTTAAACCCTAGTCTAATTAAAACGAGTCTAATTGAACCGAAACTGATTGAACCGAATCTAATTTAAAATATATTATGTCTCAAATTTTGACAATTGCGCTCGCGAAAGGGCGTATTTTAGCTGAAACTCTGCCGCTGCTAAAACGGGCAGGTATCGAACCAGTCGATGATCTTTCGACTAGCCGAAAATTAATTTTTTCAACTAATCATGCCAATATTAATCTGGTGCTCATTAGATCATCTGATGTTCCTACTTATGTTCAATATGGCGCTGCCGACATCGGCATTGCTGGTAAGGATGTTTTGCTTGAGCATGGTGGTGAGGGTTTGTATGAGCGGGTCGATTTAAAAATAGCGGGCTGCAAATTAATGACCGCTGGTTTCCCCTATAAGGCACTACCACCCGGACGGCTGAAGGTAGCGACTAAATATCCCGGCATAGCACGCCAGTATTTTCTTGATCGAGGTCGACAGGTCGAATTGATTAAGCTTTATGGTTCAATGGAACTGGCGCCAATCGTTGGGTTGTCTGACTTGATAGTTGATTTAGTTGATACAGGTAATACGTTGAAGGCGAATGGACTGACGCCACTCGAACACATTATGGATATTACGTCGCGATTGATTGTTAATCGGGCCTCTCAGAAGATGAAGAATCAGGCCATAAAAGAATTTGTTGCGCGTATCGAAAAGGCAGTTGAACACGCCGGTAAGGAATAATCGTTATGATCGAAATTAAGCGTTTTGACAGTCAATCAAATAGTTTTGAATCCCAATTAAAAGATTTGCTGTCATGGGAAACTGAATCGGATCAGACCATCTTGGATACGGTTAACGAAATTATCCGTTCGATAAGACAAAAGGGTGATCAGGCCTTGCTGGAATACACCGAAAAGTTTGACGGTTTTACGGTCAAAACTGCGCCAGAATTAGAGCTATCACGGCAACGATTAGAGAAAGCATACCAAGCGCTACCTGATATTGAGCGTCATGCACTCGACGCCGCTGCCGAACGAATTCGTTCATACGCAGAGCATCAAAAGCTAGAGTCCTGGCAATATACCGAAGCCGATGGCACCGTGCTTGGTCAGCAGATAAACCCACTCGATCGAGTCGGCCTGTATGTGCCGGGTGGCAAGGCAACTTACCCGTCCTCTGTCTTGATGAACGCTGTTCCTGCCAAGGTAGCTGGCGTTGGCGAGTTGATTATGGTGGTTCCGACACCCAAAGGGGTGATCAATGAACTCGTATTGGCAGCTGCCTATATCGCGGGTGTCGACAGAGTCTTTACCGTTGGTGGCGCGCAAGCGATTGCAGCACTTGCCTTTGGTACAGAGACAATACCCGCCGTTGATAAAATTGTCGGCCCTGGGAATATTTATGTGGCGACTGCCAAGCGCTTAGTATTTGGAACAGTGGGTATCGACATGATCGCGGGGCCATCAGAAATTTTGGTTATTTGCGATGGTAAAACAGATCCTGATTGGATTGCTATGGACTTGTTTTCACAGGCCGAGCACGATGAAGATGCGCAAGCCATATTGCTGTCTACCGATGCTGATTTCCTCGATCAAGTTCAAGCCTGCATCGAGCGTCAAATTAAAGAAATGCCTCGGCAGGATATTATCCGTGCCTCACTTACAGCACGTGGTGCACTTATCCAGGTCTCTGATATGGATGATGCGATCAAAATCGCGAATTACATTGCGCCAGAGCACCTTGAGCTTTCGGTTGATGATGCGCCAACTATCGCTAAATCAATTCGGCATGCCGGTGCTATCTTTATGGGGCGTTATACTGCGGAAGCATTGGGCGATTATTGTGCTGGCCCAAATCATGTTTTGCCGACATCCAGAACGGCTCGTTTTTCATCACCGCTCGGTGTTTATGACTTTCAAAAAAGATCGAGTCTGATTGGCTGTTCTCCGGAAGGTGCATCGGAGTTAGGCAAACTTGCTTCTGTGTTAGCGCGTGGTGAAGGGTTGGTTGCACATGCTTGCTCGGCTGAGTATCGAATTAAGTAACTTGGTATCGGGTCCTAAATACCCTATTTAAAAAGATTAAAAGTTATTAGTCAGTTGGCTCAGTCAATCTATCATTCTATATTTCGCAAGAGCCCAACTTAAGTCGCAGTGCGTACAATTATGTGTGTGAAATGAGGTGAACTCACTCTTGGGGTTTACCCCACCAGTTTCACTTTAAGCGGATAACAGGTGTTCTTATTAACTGGGTCGTTCCGTTGCAATAGTTTCAAAGGTGAACTTATCTGGCCCACGATAAACAGTTATTTCCAGAGTATCTCCAGGCTTATGAAAGGTGACTTTTTCTAGCAGGTCGCGTACCCCCGACACTAACTTGCCATCTATTGCGACCAGAATATCTCCAGAACGAATGCCTGCCATATCAGCTGGGCTGTTAATGAACACGCCGACGATAAGTGCGCCTTTTATATTGGGGTTGCCGGTAGATAAGGCTGCTTTGGCGGTAATTTCAATGCCTTCAACGCCCAACCATCCGCGAGAAACTTTGCCGTGATCAATGAGTTGTTGCATGATATCGAGTGCAATTGAGGTGGGAATGGCAAAGCCGATGCCTTGCGCACCACCCGCCTGATTAAAAATGGCGGTATTGATACCGATCAGCTTTCCATTGGCATTGACAAGAGCGCCACCTGAGTTGCCTGGATTAATCGCCGCATCGGTCTGGATGAAGTTTTCGAAAGTGCTCAGGCCAATTCGATTTCTACCCGTGGCACTGATGATACCCATGGTTACTGTCTGGCCGACATTCAACGGGTTGCCAATGGCTAGTACGACATCACCGACTCGAACGGGTTGGTCTGGGGCTAATTTAATACTGCTTAAGCCGCTAATCGGTATTTGTAAAATAGCAATGTCGGTTTCTTTGTCTTCACCAATCAAAACCGCCTGACTACCGCGCCCGTCAGGCAGGGAGATTAATATTTCGTCCGCCCCATCGATCACATGTTGGTTGGTTATAATGTAGCCTTCATTGCTGATGATGACACCTGATCCGAGGTTGGTTTCGGTTTTGCTTCTCTGGCGGCGTTTAAGTTGTTCGCCAAATAACTGACTAAAGATGGGGTCGTCTAGTAAAGGATGCGATTGTTCGTGTACCATTTTAGAGGTATAGATAGTGACCACTGATTCAAAAGAGGAGGCCACGGCATCGGCATAAGAAGTGGTCGGGCGTTGAACGAATACCTGGCTAGGGATATGAGGCCGCATTTCTTTGGTTGGGGTCGATAGAAACGCTAAAATGTCCCTGTTCGAGTGTTCAGATTGCCAAAACAAATATAATATCGCAATCGCTAGTCCTACGAGACTAAACTGCAATAAAAATCCGACGGTTTTAATTATTCTCATGACGAAAAACTCATAACGAAATAGTATCATAGGAATCTGTCAAAAGAGGACGAAAAAATATGCAGTTAAATCAGCTAAGTGACTTTTGTGCCGACTACCTTCGAGTCAGTGATTTCAAGGATTATTGTCCGAATGGTTTGCAGGTTGAAAGTGTTGCCGACGTTCAATCGATAGTCTCTGGTGTGACGGCCAGTCTCGATTTGATTGAGGCCGCGATAGACCTGAAAGCAGACACACTGCTGGTGCATCATGGTTATTTCTGGAAAGGAGAGTCTCCTGAAATTACCGGCTTTAAAGGCCGTCGCATACGGGCTCTAATCAAGAATAATCTAAACTTGCTTGCCTATCATTTACCGTTGGATGCGCATCCTGTGGTTGGTAACAATGCGCAGATAGCGAAAATTATGGGATGGGAAGTTAAAGGAACTTTCGCCAGCGTTGGACTACACGATATTGTGTTCCATACGACACTGCCATCGGCTATAACGCTAGATGACCTCACTAAAACGATTGCTAATAAACTAAATACCATACCATTAAGTCTAACGTCCGGCGATAAGCCCATTAATAGCATCGCCTGGTGCACGGGTGCCGCTCAAAGTTACATTGATCAGGCTGCTGACAGGGGCTTTGACGTGTTTATCAGTGGCGAAGTGTCGGAGAATACATTTCACTACGCAAAGGAATGTGGTATTCATTATATTGCAGCGGGGCATCATGCGACTGAACGCTATGGGGTGCAGGCATTAGGGCGGTTGATCGCGGAACAGTTTGGCGTGAAGCATCAGTTTATTGATATCTCGAATCCGGTATAGATAACTTAAATTAAGAGCCTAGGTTAAAAATTTTTATTGAACTTTCCTTAACTTATGGCGAGTTAAGTTGTTAATAGACTCGACGGAAAACTGAAATTGAGCTATTCTAGCGACCGTTTTTTATGTCTGAAATAAATCTACTTGTGGTGGTCTTATTTCAGGTTTTTATATTTCTAAAGCAGGGATTATTTGAATGTCTTCTGATGGTGTAGATAACAATCGCAGGCGATTTCTGACTGCCGCGACTGTCGTGGTTGGTGCAGTCGGTGCCGGTGCAGTGGCCGTTCCATTTTTAAAAAGCTGGAGCCCTAGCGCGCGAGCCAGATCGGCCGGCGCGCCCGTTGAGTTTGATATCAGCAAAATGGAGCCAGGACAGCAAGTGATTGTAAAATGGCGAGGTAAGCCTGTCTGGGTTGTGCGACGTGATACCAGTATTTTAGCCACCTTGTCGACGGTAGAAGACAAACTTCGTGACGCTTCGTCAGATGAGAGCATTCAGCCCGAGTATGCGAAAAATGAAGCGCGCTCAATCAAGCCTGAATACCTAGTGATTGAAGGGGTTTGCACTCATTTAGGCTGTTCTCCAACTTATCAGCCTGAAGTGGTTGCTGGTTTTCAAGGCTTCTTTTGTCCTTGTCATGGTTCCAAGTTTGACTTTGCAGGCCGTGTTTATAGTGGTGTTCCTGCCCCGACTAATTTAACGGTGCCACCGTATTATTATGTCACTAATGATGTGATTCGTATTGGTGAGGACGGAGCTGTCTAATGAGTAACGATAATTCAAATAAAGGCCTAGTTGGCTGGATCGATGATCGCTTTCCATTGACCAAAATGTGGGAAGAACATATATCAAAGTACTATGCACCTAAGAACTTTAATTTTTGGTACTTTTTCGGTTCACTGGCATTGTTAATACTCGTACTACAAATCGTCACGGGTATATTCCTCACCATGCATTACAAGCCAGATGGCGCGCAGGCATTCATATCGGTCGAGCATATTATGC
>JBLILW010000015.1:0-20506 GCA_047638435.1 Urechidicola sp. | reverse complement strand
TGATTTTTCTAGTCAAAAGATAAGTGCAAGTTGCCATCGTATTTATGTAACTAATTGTATTTATCAAATAATAATACAGTATATTGTTATATTAATATTAGTCATTATGCTAGTCGAATGATGCTTATAATCGAAGAAATTTTAACTCTTGGCTCTTCCACATCGGGGGATACAGTCAGCCATCTCTTTAAACCAAACTGCTGTATTTTGACAATTATTCGATATGGCGAGTAAAATATTACCCACTCAAAACGATCGCTCGGTTCGCTACTTAATAACCAGAAATAGATTTGGCTCTGATGCCAATTTACCATTGCTTATGATGGATGAGGAAATAAAACAGGGGCAGGTCTTTTTAGATCAAGTGTCAATATTTCTGATATGATTTTGATAGACCTAACCTTGTAACTATCTTGGCAAAGGCAGTGCATATTTGATTCTTACAAGGTGCTTTTTTTGGAAACAATAGTGCGTTTGTTCTCCGCAAAACAAGGCGTTAGCACCTAGGCAGGCTATGGAGTTGAAATGGAAAAAGTTCTTATAAGCGCTTGCTTGCTAGGCAAGAAAGTCCAGTATGACGGTAACGCATTACCTGCCTCTGGCAATATTCTTGAACAATGGATAACTACAGGACGAGTAATTTCAATTTGCTCGGAAGTGGATGCAGGAATGAGTATACCCAGGGCTCCTGCAGAAATATTAAAAGGAGATGGTTGCAGCGTTTGGGTGGGCACTGCGCTAGTTGTTGAGGATGCAGGTATAGATGTGACTGCATATTTCAAAAAAGGGGCTCAAATGGCATTGGAACTATGTAAAGAAAACAATATACAAGTCGCAGTGTTGACCGAAAGCAGTCCATCCTGCCGAAGCTCTTCGATATACGATGCCAGTTTTACTAGCAAAAAAATTGATGGAGTTGGAGAGACGGTTGCTCTACTCAAAAAGAACGGCGTCGAAGTTTTCAGTTAACACAATATTGAAAGTGCTAACACAGCATTGCAGCCGACAAGCAGCTGAGTGCAGTTTTAGACCAAATAGCACACAAATCAAAAGGAGAAAATTGTGTCAGAGAAAATAAATGTATTATTGGTGGGTTGGCATCCAGATGTGGTGGATTACAGTAAATGGCCGGGACTAACGTCAGAGAAATTGCGCGCTGGGCTCGAAGGCGACCGGGATAAAATGAATGCACTGGGTTACGATGCAAATTTAGGGCTGATTAACAATGCAGATACAGCCACTAAAGACGTCATTGGTTTGCTCTCTGAGAAAACCTACGATTGTGTGTTAATTGGTGCAGGCGTCCGTAGGGTTGATGATTATGTCCTTCTATTCGAAGCGCTTGTCAATATCATGCATCAACATGCACCAAAAGCAAAAATATGTTTTAACACCGGACCACTTGATTCCGTAGATGCGGTGCAAAGATGGGTTTAATAAAGTAATGTTAGTGAAAGTGCACTTTTGAAAAAAACTTCCTCATCAATAACCCTCTGCAAATAATGGCTTTAAAAGTCTTATGATGTTGCTATGAAATACCAATTTTATACCTGCGACGTTTTTACAGATGTCCGCTGAAGTGTCGACCCACTTGTAGTTTTAATAAATGCTGAAGGCCTATCCAAGCAACAAATGCAGAAAATCACCAGAGTATTTAACTATTCAGAGAGGACGCTTGTCTTTCATATTTTACAAATTTGTGCAAAAAGCAGACTTTTTTCTGACAGTTGTTGGCGACTTTAGCCTTCCCTTAAACGGCTTGGAGATATTACTTTGAATATAAATAGAATCGCAGCTTTTTCATATAATAACGAAGGTGGAAATCCTGCAGGTGTCGTTATTTGTGATGTGATGCCAGAAACTAACGAGATGTTGAAAATAGCAAAAGATGTTGGGTACTCTGAAACTGCATTCCTACATAAATATAATGATGGCTGGAGAGTTCGATATTTCGCACCAGAGATAGAGGTGCCTTTCTGTGGTCATGCAACGATAGCAACTGGTTATGTTCTGGGTGAGCAAAATGGAGAAGGGCGCTACAAATTGCACCTTAACGATGGCAGTATTGATGTGTCGGTAGAAAAAACTACAGAAAATACTATATATGTAACTTTAAATTCCCCTCCAACGCTTTCAGAACCAGCGCCATCAAAATATGTAAACGAAGTTTTAGAAGCCTTTGGCTTATCAAATAATGATGTTGATTCAGATTTTCCTATCCGTTTTGCGTCGGCTGGAGCAAAGCACTTAGTTATTGTTTTGGAAAAGCATGAAAAGTTATCAAACATGAATTATGATTTTGATGTGGTTAAAAGTTTGATGGCTAAAGAGCAATTAATTACAATTAATTTGCTATGGAAAGCATCATCAAATCAGTTTCATTCAAGAAATCCTTTTCCACCAGGTGGTGTTTATGAGGATCCCGCCACAGGTGCTGCGGCTGCTGCATTTGCTGGATATTTACGTGATATAGCTTGGACTGGCAGTTCGTCTTTTAAGGTTTTACAAGGTGAAGATATGGGGTCTGCGTCTCGATTGTTCGTAAATTACCAGCCAGAAATTGGTTCAAGTATAAAAGTATCTGGAGAAGCTCGGCATCTCGTATGAAATGGCTTATCTCCGCATACAGCTGGGCAAAGCACCATGGAGAATAAAGTGGCAATAACGGGTGAATGTTTCTGCAGTAAAATTAAATACCAGGTGAATGGTAAACTACGTGATGCTAGGTCATGTCATTGCTCTCGCTGTCGGAAAGCATTTAGCTCACAAGCATCTGCTTATGCACTAGTTGAACCTCGAGAATTTGAATGGCTGGCTGGTGAAGTCCTTCTGACGTCTTATTTCGGTAAGCATGGTTTTGGCCTTCGATTTTGTAGCAAATGTGGTTCTACACTTTGCGGTATTCATAATGATATTGTTCATGGTGTCACATTAGGCTGCGTAAACGGTGACCCGGAAATCGAAATTGGCAAACATATTTACGTTGATTCTAAAGCAAGTTGGGAGGTTATGCCTGAGATTGTAATCCAATATAGCGAGAATGAACCTGAGACTGTTTAACCTAAGAATGCTTAACGATACGCTACGTTCGTTTGGATAAGCTTCGCGTTAGAGGCAGAAAGTCAGCCATGTTTTAAAGTTTCAGGTTTTTCAATTCCTTCATTTGGAGTTCGCTAAATATCTTTAATTAGCAAATTTCTATGTTTTAGTATTTGTCAGTAGTTTGCAAGTGTAAGGTTGCTCCCAGGCTTTAGTTGAAAAGCTCAGCTTCACTCGAGAAGTTCTTTTAGTTCCGTTGCCAGCTTTAAGCTTGGCAATTAAATCGTGGGGGTTTTTAGGATTGGCTGGTGACCTAAACAAATGGGTTGTTTCTTCCATTGCGTTATAGTCGTCTAATGACATTATCACAACCGGAGCTACATTTTCCTGAGTTATAATTACAGACGCATGATCATTGCAAAGACGTGCCATGATTCTTGCTAAATTTGTTCTTGCTGATGTGTAGCCGGTTGAATCCATATTGAATCCCATGTGTTCGTGTACGTTGATCTTTACCCTTTATCTCAGTGTTACGAAACAAGGCAATTAAACTGGACAAAAAACAGTTGGCTAATGTCCTTGCTTTATAATTATTTGCCCACTATTTAGTGCTGTCTAATGTAACCTTATTCGGCAAGTTGACATACTGAATTTGGTATATATACTATTTTTAGTATGTGGGTCATCTATGAACATCGGCGTGTAGCACGTCAGGTTAAATCAAACCCTATGGATATTCTGAAACGGTATGAAAAGTGGAAGGATATTGTTAATGTCTCGGGACCCGATGGGCTTCTATTAATTAAACGATTTCACGATGAGACATTACTTGGAGAATGGAAGGGTTTCCGTTCTTCTCGATTAGGCAGACAATTTCGAGTCATCTATAAGATTGAAAGAGGCCAAGTACTCGTTCAGGTTGTAAATAATAATGCTCATGACTATTGAAAGAAATGAAAGATTACAGGGTCGCTAAGAAGCATATTGAAGTAACGGTTGGGGAATCTGTTCGCATTGTTCGTGAGTTGCAGGAAATGAGTCAAAATGACTTGGCGAGAGCCACAGGTATTCCTCAGTCTACTATCTCGGCCATCGAAAATGATCGAGTTAACCTCGGTGTAGAACGCGCCAAAAAGCTCGCTATTTCACTCAAGTGCCACCCAGCCATACTCGTTTTTCCAGGCTGGGACATTCATCCTGAAAATGCCGCATAACAAAAAAGGGTAGGTTGCACACCAGCCACGACTTAATCCAGAGTAAAAGTCAGGGATTCAGGTCTCGCAAGGTTCAAACCATACAACGATATATCGGCTATTGATTGGTTTTTGCTGGCACAGGGAAAATACCCAATTAAGCGGAACCTAATAAGACAGATTCAGGAAAGATTAAATGCTCGCAGTTATTCAACTCGTATTACCGCTGTTTGCGATTATCCTGCTGGGTTTCGTTTCGGGTAAATTGGCTCGTCTACCGATCGAAGGTTTGGCATGGATGAATTTTTATATTATCTATGCAGCCTTACCAGCTTTATTTTATCAACTTTTATCCAAAACGCCGGTCAGTCAGTTTGCTCAAGTTGGGTTTATTCTGATATCAGTTGGTAGTACATTTACTATTTTTCTGCTGGTATATCTAATTGCCAAGTGGCGAAAAAGTAACCAACCCGAGGCTACCATACAAGGGCTTGCCGCCGCTTATGGCAATATTGGCTATATGGGGGTACCACTTGGACTGGCCGCATTTGGGCCGGCAGCCGCTGTGCCTGTGGCGCTTATATTTTGCTTCGAAAATGCCATGCATTTTATTGTCGCACCTTTGTTTATGGCGCTGGACAATAGTAACCAACAAACCAAATTAGCATTGGTGCGGCACATCACTGTCAAAATATTTACTCATCCTTTTATTGTTGCGACCATAGCTGGTGTACTGGCCTCAATTTTTTCTTTTCAATTGCCAGAGTTTGCCAACAAAACACTGGATCTTTTTTCAAAAACCGCTGGGCCTTGTGCCTTATTTGCGATGGGTATTAGTGCGGCGCTGCGCCCACTTAAACGCATCCCGACAGAACTGGGCTACATTATTCCGATCAAGCTCATTCTGCATCCTGCCCTGGTGTATGGTCTGTTGGTTTGGTTAATACCTGATCTTGATACCGTATGGCTGTATAGCGCTGTATTGTTGGCGACGCTGCCTACTGCGACGAATGTGTTCGTATTGGCAGAACAATATGGTGTTTGGCAAGAAAGAGCCTCCAGTACGATTGTGATTTCAACCTTATTAGGGATGGTTACGGTAACGACATTTCTTTATCTAGTTCGTTCTGGTTGGTTATAGCCTGATAGAATTGAAATGTTTCAATCAATTGCATAATTTACCGGTTATCTATAGAGTTCGTAAAATATGCAGTTAATTGAATATCTATGCAAGATTTTTCCACGGCCTTTAGCCTCGCATTCTCATTAATTTTTAACGCTGATGCTGACTTGATTGAGATAATCGGTTTGTCACTGTCTGTTAGTTTTAGTGCAGTATTATTTTCAGTCGTGATTGGTTTTCCGCTCGGTGCGGTGACTGCCGTTGTTCGATTCCCTGGCAGGCAGGTTCTGGCTGTTATCTTAAATGCATTGATGGGAATGCCGCCTGTTGTGGTCGGTCTTGTGGTGTATCTGGTGATTTCACGCGCTGGCCCACTCGGCTGGATGAATTTATTGTATTCACCGACTGCGATGATCATCGCCCAAACCATATTAATCACACCTATTATCGCAGCACTCACCCGGCAGATAATCGAAGACTTGCATAAAGAATACGACGAGCAACTGCGGTCACTTTGCGTTCCTGTGTTATGCGTTGTGATGACGCTTATCTGGGATGCCCGATATAGTTTACTCACCGTCGTACTGGCGGGGTTCGGGCGTGCCATTGCAGAAGTTGGGGCGGTGATAGTGGTCGGCGGCAATATCGATCACCTGACTCGAGTCATGACTACCGCAATTGCACTCGAAACCTCTAAAGGTAATTTGGCCCTGGCTCTGGCCTTGGGTATCATCTTGCTGGTACTCGCACTGTCTATCAATGCAGCGGCCTATATTTTACGTAGTAGTGCGCATAGATCCTCTTATGCCTGATATTATAATCAAGTCAAAACTCCAGCCTTTATCGTTATTGCCTTTAGTTGTCCAAAACCTGAGCTATCGAGTGGGCGAAAAACGATTACTCGATAACATCAATGCGACCGTCAATTCGACAGGCGTAACTGTAGTTCTGGGTGCGAATGGTGCTGGCAAGAGCTTGTTTGTGCGCTTGTTGCACGGCTTGCTCAAATCGGAAAAGCAAGCCATTAGCTGGAATGGCCAGACGCTAGACCTGGCGACCCGAAAGCGTCAGGCGCTGGTGTTTCAAAAGCCTGTTTTATTGAGACGTTCTGTGTTGGCCAATATCGAGTTCGTCCTCAAAAGATCTACACTTATACGAAAAACAGCCAGTTTTATTCAGCAACGCGATGCGGTTTTGCATGAGGCTGACTTGTTTGACCACCGAAACCAGCCAGCGAGACTACTGTCGGGTGGCGAACAACAACGGTTGGCGCTAGCGAGGGCATTAGCCACCAAACCCGAAGTGCTGATACTCGACGAGCCGACCGCAAGTTTAGATGCTGCAACCACTTTCCAGATCGAAACTCGATTAGAACAAGCGCGTGACAAAGGCATCAAAATATTTTTGGTCACACACGACATCGCCCAGGCGCGCCGACTGGCTGATGACGTGATGTTTATGCATGGCGGTCGTTTGATAGAACATAGCGTATCGAAAGAATTTTTTAACCAACCATCGAGCGAGCAGGCAAAAGCTTATCTCGAAGGTCGCTTACTGTTTTAATTGTTATCTTTAATTCCTATTTTAAAGTTTTAACGCCTAGAAGGGCATGACAAATGAAGTTTCTCAAAATACCCGCAATAGTTCTATTTTTTATAATGAGTGCCAACCACGCGCTAGCCGTCCAGTCTTCGATTATATTACAATCGACGACATCGACTGCGAATTCAGGCTTATATGATCATCTCCTGCCATTGTTCAAAAAGGACAGTGGAATTACAGTACATGTTGTTGCCGTCGGCACAGGACAGGCGATTAAGAATGCGAAGAATTGTGATGGCGATGCTCTGCTCGTGCACGCCAAATCAGCCGAGCAAAAATTTGTTGCCGACGGTTTCGGCGTTGCACGATATGACGTCATGTATAACGACTTCATCTTGGTCGGTCCACCAGAGGACCCAGCTGAAATTTCCGGTGGTCATTCGGCCGTCGTGGCATTAATCAATATCGCTGCCAGTGAATCTAAGTTCGCATCGAGAGCGGATAACTCTGGAACCCATAGAAAAGAAATGTCGCTATGGAAATCAGCCATGGTTGATCCTGAGCAATCAAGTGGTTACTGGTATTTGGAAACTGGTTCTGGAATGGGCGCTACACTCAATACAGCTGTTGGTTCGGGTGCCTACACAATGACCGATAGAGCCACCTGGATTAGCTTTAAAAATAAACAAGATTACAAAATTCAGGTTGAAGGTGATGACAAGTTGTTTAACCAATATGGCATAATTCAAGTTAACCCAAAGAAGTGCAGTCAGGTGAAGTCAGTTCAGGTGCAACAGTTTATTGACTGGATACTATCTAAAAAGGGTCAGGCTGCAATCGCTGAGTATCAGCTAGAAGGAGAACAGCTGTTTTTCCCAAACGTTCCTACAGGGCAACTCTAAAATTGCACTTTTCCGTGATTGCGGCTTGTCCTCGTGGTCCCTACTCTTGGTAGCACCGTGCTCGAATCCTCATTTACTAAGTACACACCGTTTCTCCGCGCGATGCTGCCTTGCACTTATTGCCATTAATGGCATGTATGTCTGTTTTGCAGGAGCAAAAAAACAGACCACGAAAAATCACTATTTTTAGAGATGCCTCGCTACTCACTATTAAAATGAACAGAAAATTGTTGAGCTAGATTATAGCCCGTCAGTTCGTTTGCACGGTTGGCAAAAGCTTTGGAGCGACAGAATTGAATGAACTTTTGCCAGGTCGGTTCAAACCAGGCCTGGCGATCGACTAATAAATCGTAGCGTTCTTCTATGACTGGAATAAAGCCGAGCCTAACCTGTGCGGCCAATGTTGATAACCCAAAGCTCAAATCAGCCTTCCCTTCGAGTACATCGACAACGGCATCCATTTCACTTCGAGCGGCAGCTGTCCAGTTGATGCTGCCGACATCAACCGATTGTTCAGCTATCAATGCCTCGAGTAATACCTGGCTGCCCGCTTCTTGTTGCCGTGGTACGACTGTTTTGTTTTGCATATCTTGTAGGGATTGGTATTCCTCAACCCTGTCTGGGTTGACAATCATGCCGCGCTCTCGTTTTGCCCATTCGACTAAAACGACACCAGAACTGGCAAAATTGTTGTTAACTAATCGAGACTTCACCAAAGGGGTATTCCAGTCATTCGATTCGCTGTCATAAACATGAAGCCCAGATGCGATTCCGTCACCCTGTTCGAATCGGTCCAGACCATCAAGACTGCTATCCAAATAACTCGCTAAGCCGCAACGGGACTCACGTAATGCCCATTCTAACAAAGGGTCATGGCTGCCAATAATAACCAATGGCCGAGACTTAGAAGTGCTGCCAAGATTAGATGCGTGACTTTCCAGCCATGCATTGACGGCGTCTCTTGGGAATAATAACTTTCCCGTTGCACGAGAGCAGGGCACGCTACCGGAGGCAGCCAAATCGTAAACTTTACGTTCCTTGATGCGCAGTAATTCAGCTAATTCTTTGGTGGTAAGATATTCAGTCAATGGTGATTTCTATCGATCTAAAGAAAGTCAAATCTACCATAAATAAACTGCAATGCCTAAAGCATGGCTACGCTAATCGCTTAAAAGTGTTAGCGCTACAAAGCTAACCATATTCGGCGGAGTTTTATCCATAGCGCACGCAACGAGTGGTAGCCTTTTTAGCGGAGTTGACTATAAAATGACCTTATGAAAAAACCATCTAAAGCAGTTTTACTCACCGCCTTTGTATTACCTGGGCTAGGGCATTATTTACTCAAGCGCTATTACTCTGCAGTTATCCTAATCGGTGTCTCCTTGATCTTGTCATATGTGTTGATTTCGACTGCGATCGAACGGGCATTGGTAATCTCAGATAAAATACTAATGGGTGAAATTCAACCTGATTGGATGGCGATTACCCGTTTGGCATCCGAGTCACCTACAGGTGATGGCGCGAATCTCATTGGTTATGTGACCACCGCATTAATCGCTGTTTGGGCATTAGCCTTGCTGGATATTTTCAGAGTTTCCAGAGAATAAAAACTATAGAAACAGTCTACATTTAGCGGTGGCAAACAGTGACCTCAAGATCCAGCAACAGCGCCAGGCTATTGTCTGAGTCTGCAGGCGTACCAGGCCAATGCTGAGGTTAGGAAAACAAAGATAGCGCTCACTATGGCCAGTGTTTCCATTGTGATGCCCTGATCGATATACCAACCAATGATAATTGGTGATATGGCCGTGCTAAATACCATCACCGAGGTTGCGAGTGATTTGATCGACCCTAAATGTTTGTTGCCATACATTTCAGACCAAAATGGTGCCGATACAGTTGATTGTAAGCCGACAGTAATACCCATAAGTGCGAGGAAAACGCCCCCCCAAATAATGTCAGATGTGACAGCTAGAAGCACCAGACCGATCCCCATAGGTAGTGACAACCATGGCACCATGCGAATCGCACCGTAACGATCGACCAGAAAACCACTCACCATTTTTGTGCCGACTGAAACTAACGCATACATAAAAAATAAAGAAGCCCAAACACTTAAAGACCAACCCTTAGATTCGACAAGGTGTACCTGATGAAAGATGAAACCAGTAAACATTAATGGTTGTGCCGTGAGCGCAGGGATAAGCAGGTAAAAGAACTTGTCGCGTATGACTTCGGGCCGAGTCCATTGTCGTTTTAAAGGATTCTCCAGAGACTGACTATCGACTTCGGATAATTGCGCCAGGTACAGATTGTGTCGTTGTCGGTGCCCTCGCAAGAGGTATAATATAGCAGGCACCATAATTATAATTAGGAAAATAGCGGTCACTTGCCAGCTACTGCGCCATCCCACCCATAGCAATAAGGCCACTAGAATACTGGGCATTATCGCCTCGGATACAGCATAACCCATGCCAGCTAACGCGGTAGACTTGCCTCGATTGTGTTCCAGATACCTGACCATTGCGGTTGCGCTGGTGAGGTACATCAAGCCTTGTCCAAACTGCCTTAACAGAAACAGGCCCAATACTAAACTTACCATACCGCTACTAATCGACAAAATACCGCAACCCACCGCCAGACCAAACACCAGCGCTATAGAAAATTTTTGCAGATTGATCTTGTCGATCAATGCGCCACTCCAAATCATCACTATCGCACTGCATAAAGTAGCCAGTGAGTAGACAGCCGCAAACTCACCATCGCTCAAATGGGTGGCATGCCGAATTTCGCCACTCAATAATGAAATGAAGTAGGTTTGTCCTGGCGCTGAGAAAAATGTCATTAAAAAACCGAATAGCAGCAATCGCCATTCGGCTCGAATCAGGTGGATCAACGAACAGTGCCTCTTACAGTCAGCGGGAGGGTAAATTTGAAAATTAAGAATAGGGCGCTAAGGCTAATGGGTGCGGCCAAAAAAGCCTAACAGTTCTTCATCAGAAAAAAATCGATCAGGTTGCTCGTAATAAGAGTAAACCGTGACAATTCGCTCCTTGTTACCTTCAATTGGAGTTACTCTATGCGCCGTATTTTTGCCCCGAAAAACAGTGAGGGTGCCCGCACAGGCTTGAATGCTTTGACGCTTAGAATCTTCGTTATTGAGTAACCGTGCTACGCCATCATAGTTAGGGTTTGAATCTGACCGAAGATCACTGCGGTACTCGAAAAGTCCGCCAGCCTCTGGATTTTGCAGTAACAAAGTGATGGTGAACTCAGAGCGATCAAAGTGCCAGTTAAGTGCCTCACCAGCGCGGTAAGCCATCACATTCACCCGAGCAAGTGGATCGGGCATGGTGAATAATTGTGACTTTTGCATGGTATCTGCAATGAATCGAATGAGGGGTTCATACTCGTAAATCTTCACCACAATACTGTCGAGTATTTGATCGGCGCAAACGGTGTGATTAATCGTTTCCACCTTGCGCAGTGCTGGGTGGCTTGGCTCAAGCTCTGGAATATCTTTCAGAAAATAGATATTATGCTTACGACGATGAGTAAATGAGGCGGTCTGCATCACCGGATCTATTTCGTCGACTGCTATTTGGCAAGCATTGGACAGCAATAAACCATCCAGATTAAACATGCCCTTTTCGACAAGATCATCCTGACATCGATTTACCAGCGCCAGATAGGGTTCACTACCCGGCTGGTCAATCGGGTATTTATCAAGATCGAGAAAATCAAGCATTGGTGTTTTCCTTTGGTTGTTGGGAAGACGAGTATTTTGAATTTTTAGTGAAAAGCAAGAGTCAGGTCGTCTCAGATGAAATCTCAACGCTTGCCTTAGTGTCCAGACCTGCCTCTTTTAAAGTGTTCCCCTCGCGGAAAGTTAGGTTATAAGCTTTTAGACGCATTGGAAAGGATTTCGAGCCATCTTCTCTTGGAGTGATATGACAAATCACACTGGCGTGTATTCTAACCATAGTGACCTAACTTCTTTAAAGTTGTTTTAAAGGAGCTAAAAATAATCTCCATTAATCTCTGGAATTTTACTCTATGAAGCTTGCGAGAATGTTTTGTTTGATGTCTTATATGAGAGGTGTTTAAGAAGGAAAATATCGATGATTAATCACATACCCAACAACATGGAAGCCGTTTTATTAACTGGTCACGGTGGCCTAGAAAAGCTCGAATACTGTCATGACGTGGTAGTACCCAAACCACTGGCCACTGAATTTTTGATTCGGGTTGCAGCGGCAGGCATCAACTCCGATATCAATACTCGAACCGTCTGGCATTCAAAGTCGGTAACGACGGATATCAATGTGGGTGGAAAGGCTGGCTTTGAATCAGTAGACGACAGCGAGGGCAGTTGGTCTGGTGTGCCTTTTGTGTTTCCTCGCATACGAGGCGCAGATTGTTGTGAGGTTTTTCCGCCGAAGGCGAGAACGAGAGTAAAGGCACAATCGGTGAAAGAGTGATGGTTCGACCGATTCAAGTCACCGAGGTAGATCTGGCAACGGCTAACTTTATCTGTCGTACCTACGGCTCTGAATGTGATGGTGCTTTTGCACAGTATTCGATTGCACTCTCTACTGATGCATTGTTGGTACAAAGCGACATGAGCGATGTTGAACTGGCAACCTTCCCCTGTGCCGATACCAAGGCCGAAGGCATGTTAGACCGATCCAGAGTCGGCTCCGAAATTGTTTTAGTCACAGGCGCATCGGGCGCCGTCAGTTCTGCTTCGGTGCAGTTGACTAATCGTCGCAATGGCGTCAAGTGCGAAGTAAGCCGATGTTAACCGGTTGGGTTCCGATAAAGTGATTGATCGTGATTTTGATATCGTTGCTGCTTTGGGCGAATGTTCGATTGATGTGGTGGTTGATTTAGTTGCCGGACCTCATTTGTTGAATGTATTAAAGCGTGGCGGTCGATATGTCACCGCAGGCACCATCGCAGTGCCAAAAGTCGAGCTAGATGTCCGAACCCTTTATCTCAAGGATCTATCTTTATTTTGGAAGTACTTTTCAGGATTCCCCTATCTTCGAAAAGATCATTGCTTATATCGAAAAAAGTAGTGTCTATGCACCGAGCCTACCAGGACTAGCGTGACATCAAATATGGCTTACTGGTTGAACCGGTTGCCAGTTATCTTTGAAGATGAGTTGAGAACAATATGACAGAAAACTACAGCACCATGACCGTCACTCCAATCAGTCGCTTCGTCGGTGCTGAAATTGGTAATGTCGATATTGCAGCCGGATTAAGTGACGACCAATTTTTAGAAATGCGCCGTGCTTTTGTGGCGCACGGCGTCATTTTTATGCGTGACCAGGATTTAACCCCAGATCAACATATCGCGTTTGCCAAACGCTGGGGTGAAATTAACGTGAATCGTTTTTTTCAGGCGGTTGAGACTCATCCATTAATCGCCGAAGTCCGCAAAGAAGCGGATCAAAAATATAACATAGGGTCGACCTGGCACACGGACCATAGCTATGACCAAATTCCAGCGATGGGTTCTATTTTATATGCTCGTACTGTGCCGAAGCTAGGCGGCGATACTTTGTTTGCGAGCATGTATGCTGCTTACGATCATTTATCCGAGGGCATGAAAAATACCCTTCTCGGGATGCGGGCAGAACACTCCAGTCGGCATGTATTTGGCGAGACTAGCTATGGCGATGCAGACCAGGACGATATCAGTGACAGGCTAGGCAATAAAGCAAAAGCCACCCAGGACGCCACACACCCCGTCATTATTAAACATCCTTTGTCGGGTAAACTGGCGCTCTATGTTAATAGTAACTTTACGCTTAAATTCGAAGATTGGAGTCAGCCTGAATCACAACCATTGCTCGACTACTTATACCAACATGCCAGCCAGAATGAATTCACCTGTCGGTTCAAATGGCAGGTAGGCTCTATCGCAATTTGGGATAATCGCGCCACTCATCACTGTGCACTGAATGACTACCAGGGTGAGCGTCGGTTGATGCATCGTATTACGATAGAGGGACAACCTTTAGGTTCTGCTTCACTAGTGGCTGAGTAAATTGTCAATGTCATCAGTTTTAAAAACAAGTTCGCAGGGAGAAGTGAGCCGCTCTGATGCGGTTATTGCTTTTGCGCTCGGCTCACTGTTCTTTGGTTATGCCTTTATTCAGCGCGTATCGCCGAGCGTGATGACGGCAGAGCTAATGCGAGAATTTTCCGTCGGTGCGACGGCGTTAGGCTCATTATCAGCATTCTACTTTTATACCTATGCAGCGATCCAGTTGCCGGTTGGTATGCTCACGGATCGTTTTGGCCCGCGAAAATTAATGAGTGCCGCTGCTGGGTTATGTGCCTTAGCCACTATCGGCTTTGCGATGAGCGAATCAATTGTAACTGCGTCGATTGGTAGAGCATTAATTGGCGGCACTGTTGCCTTTGCTTTTGTCGGCACCTTATCTATCGCCGGCTATTGGTTTAAATATTCTCGCTACACCTTGCTGGCAGGTTTACTGCAGTCCGTCGGCATGTTTGGTGCTATCTTTGGTCAGGCGCCATTACGACATCTGGTCGAATCACTCGGCTGGCGCGGCACAATGATTGTTTTGGCTGGCGTCGCGGTGTTGCTGTCAATTTTGTTATTTGTGATGGTGCCACGTCGCTCAGCTGATCAGTTGGCTGCTGCCAGCCACACTAGTTCAAATGAGGCTGATTCGAATCATGATGATTTAATTAAAGGTAATTTGATTAAAAATGGGCCAAGTCAGACTAAGTTACTGGATGGCCTGAAATCGGTTTCAAGTAATTTACAAACCTGGATCTGCGCCATCATCGGATTTGGTTTAGCCGCAACCATGCTGGGTTTTGGTGCCCTCTGGTCCGTGCCTTGGCTGACGACCGTTCATGGTTATTCAACCGTCCAGGCGGGTGGTATCGCATCGATGATCTTTGTCGGGTGGGCCATTTTTTCTCCCCTTGTGGGCTGGTTGTCTGACAAGATAGGTCGTCGTAATCCAGTGATGATGTCAGGTGCATTATTGTGTTTGCTGTCATTTGCGACGCTTATACTTTTCACCCCAAGCACCACTGGCATGATTATGTTATTGATTTTTATGACCGGCGCAGGTGGTTGCACGATGACCGCTGGTTTTAGTTCGGTTCGAGAACTCAATCGCCCAGAATTCAGTAGTACCGCGCTTGGCTTAATGAACATGTTTATCGTCGGTGCAGGGGCGGTAGTTCAGCCATTGATCGGCTGGTTGTTAGACAAAAATTGGGACGGCAGTTTGGTGGAAGGCGCCAGAGTTTACTCCGAACAAGCTTTTACTGCCGCGCTCACCAGCTTGTTAGTGGTGACATCGCTAGCTTTCATCGGAACCTTGTTTTTAAAGGAAACCTTCGGCAAACAGCAAGTTAATTGAGCGTGATAAGCATCGGTTTATCGAACAATGTAGCCAGCTCTACGGTATTTTCACTCAGATGTTGCATGGTGTCGATTGTCTCAATACCCAATCAGACCATTAATATGAGCCGCAACACTACGACCGAGTGAGCTTAAATCGTAACCACCTTCAAGCACGGATACGATGCGATTCTTACTGTGTTGTTTTGCGACAGCGCCCAGCTGTTCGCTAACCCAACGGAAGTCATTGTCGTAAAGACGGACATGTGACATATCATCTTCAGCATGGGCGTCAAAACCAGCTGATATGAAAACTATTTCAGGCTTAAACTCATTTAATGCGGGCAGCCATCGATCGGTTACCGCCTGACGAAACTCATTGCTGCTGGCGGTAGCGTCGAGTGGTGTATTAATAATATTGGGTGACGTTATTTCCGTACCTGAGAATGGATAAAACGGGTGTTGGAAGCTTGAGCAAAATAGAACATTTGGTTCATTGGTAAATATATCTTCAGTGCCATTGCCATGGTGAACATCAAAATCGACAATCGCAACTCGATCCAATTGATAATGTTGACGTGCGTAGGCTGCTGCGAGAGCGATGTTGTTAAAAATACAAAAGCCCATCGAGCGGTTTCTTTCAGCGTGGTGTCCGGGTGGTCGAGTCGCGCAAAATGCGACTTTTAGCTCCTCTTTCATTACCAGGTCGACGCACTGAACCGCAGCCCCGGCGGCGTGCAGGGCTGCCGATAAACTGTGAGGGTTCATAATCGTATCGTCGCCGACCTGAACATAGCCTTCACTTGGGGCGTTGTCGAAAATCCGTGCGATGTAGGCTGTGTCGTGTACCAAACTGAGCAGATCACGGTCAATCGGAATGGCATCGTATTGTCGTGTAACAAAATCAAGCCCAGAGCTAATCAATTGATTTTGAATAGCGCTTAGACGATTGGGTGATTCGGGATGGTGCTGCCCCATGTCGTGGGCTCTACACGATGAGTGGCTAATAATTCCAACTGACATAGTTGTTGCTCCGTTACTTCAGGTGGTTTCTGATAGCAAAAGTTCGAGATGCACTTCCTGAAAGCTGTCACTCGATTGGCGTTCGAATCCGTTGTGCTTAAATACTGTAATCATTGGTTGATTGTCACTGCGGACAAAAGCGATCATTTTTTCTAGCCCGCGCATTCGAGCGATTCGAATCATTTCCGATAACAGGGTTTTTGCCATCCCCATCCCGCGTTTGCTTTCTTTAATCACAAAGGCAGCTTCACAGCTATTGTCGGTAGGGATGAAGTAGTAGCGCCCAACGGCCTGAATGGTTTCTCCATCATGGTCTTGTTCGGTAAAACACAGTGCGAGGTCTTTATGTTGGTCGACACTGACAAGGCTGCATGATTTCTCTCGACTCATTTGGGTGATGTGATAATTATAACGCAAGAGCAAGGTTTCCTTATTATGCGAATAGAAAAACTCCTGTAGGTTGCGTTCATCGGCGGGGTGTAATGGCCTGAGTACATATTCGACTCCACCGAAGGTATGTGTTTTCATTTCTACCGCACCCAGTTCGGGTACTGAGGTTGGCTTGTGTCCCTGATATTCGGGCACCCAGTAGTGTTTTCTCACATCGCTTAATAGTTGCGACCTGAATTTTGGGTGCGCGACTCGAATGAGCTCAAGTGCGCGTTCACGGATAGTTTTACCACGAAGGTTGGCAATGCCGTATTCGGTGACAATGAAGTGGACGTGTCCTCTTGATGTCACAACACCCGCGCCTTCGGTAAGATGCGCGACAATCTTCGAAATGCTGCCATCTCTAGTGGTCGACTGCAGTGCGATAATAGGTTTGCCGCCCCGGCTTAATGAGGCACCTCGAATAAAATCCACCTGACCGCCAATACCACTAAAAAATTGATAGCCTATCGAATCAGCAACCACCTGTCCCGATAGGTCCACTTCAATTGCGCTGTTGATTGAGACCATATTGTCATTACGGGCGATATTGACGGGTGAGTTAACTTCTTGCGAAGGGTGGAACTCGATATGAGGGTTACCATCAACAAAGTCATATAAGTTTTTCGATCCCATACAAAACGTTGTAACCGTCTTTCCGGAATGATAAGTTTTACGGCGGTTATTGATGACACCCTTTGTCATCAAATCAATGATGCCATCGGATATCATCTCGCTGTGAATACCCAAGTCTTTATGGTTACCAAGGTAACGCAAGACTGCGTCGGGAATTTTGCCAATGCCTAACTGTAAGGTGGAACCATCATCGACCAACAATGAAACATACTGACCGATTTGCTCGGTCACTTTGTCGTATTGAGTCGGTGGTAACTCGGGCAATGCTTGCTCCTGTTTTATCCAGGCAGTAATTTGATTGACGTGAATAAACGATTGACCATTAGTCCGTGGCATTTTCGTATTGACCTGCGCGACGACATATTTGGCATGTTTCACCGCCGACAGCACGACATCGACACTAACGCCCAGCGAACAGTAGCCGTATTCATCCGGAGGGCTGACCATTACCAAAGCCGCATCGAGTGGTAAAACATTATCCTCGAATAAGCTGGGTATTTCAGATAGAAAACAGGGTGTGTAATCCGCTCGTCCTTCGGCAATGGCTTCACGCACATTTTTTCCGCCAATGAAGAGGGCGTTTACCTTGAACAAGTCTTTATGATCTGGTTTAGCCCAGATATTGTCCGATAGCGTTAAAATATGGACGACTTCAATATCGCGTAGGTTGTGATGGTTATCAATTAGGTCTTCAATGAGCGCATTTGGAACGGCTGCATTTGAACCAATGAAAATTCTATTGCCGGATTTTAGTAATGATTGCCAATCGATCAGCGAATCACCACCTGGCTTTGATAACACGAGGCGCATCCTTTTGATAACATATGGTGAAGGGATAAACGGATTACGTTTAAAAATCCGATTCATAATAACAAACTTTTAATGTCACAGTGTCGATAAAAATCAACTGAGTATTATTAACGTTTTTGTTTGTTTGAGCTGTCCTTAGCTCGAGACCATCCTTGTAGTTTTGGAGCTATTTGATCGCATCTTGATCGTAAGTCACGTGAAACTAGCGCCAGCAAGCGTTAACCTTAGAGCCTGAAACTGAGCGTAATCTTATTTTGAGTGGTGATAATATAATATCCTCATTCGTTTGGTAAAAAGTCTGAATATCACCTATCAGAGTGACGGTTTTGACTCAGTCGATTTACCTGAATCGACACGCTATTGTGATATGCCATATGATAAAATTGCTGTATATCACAATATACTCTAATCCAACATAATCGCCTGTTGAACGTTAACCTTGAAATGATAAAACTATCCTCGCAAGCCCCACTCAGTCAAAAAACTGGTGTGATTTTGATTTTATTGGGTGCCTTATCTATAGGGCTTATGCCAAGTGCTGCGAAAATTGCTTATCAAGAGGGCGCGAATCCTCTCGCAGCAATTATTTTACGCAGCCTAATCGGTTTTGTTGGTATCGGGATTTATATGGCCGCTAGAAAGCACCAATTTAATGTTGGCTGGAAGGAAATTCGATTCAGCTCATTAACTGGAGTAGCTCAATCGTTCACGTCGCTTGGAATCATGGGGTCGGTAGCCTTTATAGATGTAAATGTGGCTGCACTCATTATGTTCTGCTTTCCTTTTTGGGTTGCCATCTATAATCATTTCTCGGGCACATCAAAACTCACACCGACAATCATTTTCTGTTTTACCTTAGCCTTGATTGGTCTGGGGCTAACACTGGGGATGAGACTTGGAGAGCTAAATACATTTGGCTTGGGACTTGCGTTACTTGGAATGTTTTCTATGGCAATAATGGTATTAGTGGTTGCGCATTCGTCGACAAAAATTGGTCCGATAACAGCCAATTTCTTCATGACGGGCTGGACACTTCTCTATTTTCTATTGATTGCGTTGGTAGCTTCTGTTGTTGGGCTGCTTGAGCCAGCCAGTTTCCCAGTATCAAGCAAGGGATGGATCGCAATTATTGGCACTGGTGTTTCCTTTACACTAGCTTACGTCTTGTTTTTTATTGGGGCGACGGTGATCGGGACGACACGAGCTTCTATTTTGAGTATTTCTGAGCCAGTAATGATAATTATTGTAGCCGTGTTACTCATTGATGAACGACTTACTCCCATCCAGTGGCTAGGAGTAATGCTGGTAATTGGCAGCTTATTCGCCTTTGAGTGGCCAAAGAAGTCTATCTCCGCTAAAACACTGCCCGAATAAAATCGTAAAACACCTTTCTCACTTGCATATTAATACCGCATTAGACTTATGAATCACGTCAATGCGATACGGCCAATTCAATTTGACGCTTCATAATACATCGTGAATAGGCATACGAAGCTTCAATTCTTAATTAAAAAGCCTAATCCGACATTGGTTCATTTAATTCGAAAACATACCCATTAGGGTCTTTAAAGAAGGCGATAACTCGAGTTCCTGCATTCATCGGTCCTGGCTCTCGGATGAACTCAACACCTTCCGATTTTAGGTATTCAGATGTTGCATAAACATCGGATACTTTCAGCGCAAAATGTCCCCAGGCGTTACCCATATCGTAAGGTTCTGTTTGGTCCCAGTTGTAGGTCATTTCTATCGATGTACCTTCATCTTCATCTTGATAACCAACAAAGGTATTGGTGAATTGGCCATCGGGATATTCGTTTTGACGAAGGATTTTCATACCCAGTATCCGAGTATAAAAATCCATGGTTTTTTCCTGGTTAAACACACGGATCATTGTATGGTCGAGGCGAAAGTCGGGCTTGTTTGTCTGGTTCATGTTTGATTCTCTTCATCGATATTTAAAATTTATGGTGCTCTTTAACCTGTAAGCCCTGGCCTTATGGAATCTGCAACTAGTTCCTGGAATCTTCGTACGCTAATTTCCCAGTAGGGTGATAGCACCCCACCTGAGGCCGCACGTTTTGAATGACGTCCGATTTGCAGGCGTTCGGCCATCTCGTGATCTTCCAAGTGCACACTATGCCATAAATCCGTCAGGCCCTGAATTTGTTCGTCGTTGTATTCCGAGTCTTTATGCACGTAAATCACTCGACACTGGATCGTGGTACCGGCATTAATGGGGATGTTTAAATGAACGCCCAATTGGTCTGGTCGATAAGTACCTAGCACGAAGTTTGGAAATAGTGTCAGGTATTTTGAAGTGACGCCGAGCGTGCCTTTTCCTGCATTAGCCACCTGTTCATCGGATAGATCGACCGCACTTCCGAGGCAATTGCCTTCAATAACGGCATAA
>JBLILW010000014.1:0-21275 GCA_047638435.1 Urechidicola sp. | reverse complement strand
TGGTTTTGATACCATTAGTGACCCAGACTCGGCTTCATTCTATGACGTTGGATTTCGAACCTTCTACAAGTACGGCTGGACCAAATTTTATGTCAACTGGTATGGTTACACGCACGAATCAGCTAAAAGAACCTGTCCAAAAACAGTGGCGCTATTGAGCAAAATTAAATCGGTAAATGGCGCCATGTTTTCAGTACTGCCACCCGGCGGTCAATTGACTCGACATCTCGACCCGGTAGCATGTTCATTGCGTTACCACTTAGGCTTGGATACACCGAATCATAACGATTGTTATATCAGTGTCGACGATCAGACTTATTCTTGGCGTGACGGCGAGCCCGTTCTCTTCGATGTGACCTTTTTACACTACGCCCATAACGATGCAGATAAATCGCGTTTAATATTAATGTGCGACATCGAACGTCCAATGTCTTGGTTTGGTCATATTCTGAACTTGCCCTATAAATGGTTAATGAGTGCTACCGTGGTGCCCAATACAGACGAGGATAAAAAAGGGTTTGCTAATCGCGTATTTAGCAGCACAGCTCCACTCTTAGAAAAGACTAAACGTCTCAAAGAAACTAATTTATTTGCTTATAAAATTGTCAAATATACGGTTAATACGACTATTCTTCTCATGATTGCAGGTTTAATCTGGCTAATAATTAAATTTATAATCTGGCTTATTTAAGGGTTACGGTAGTTCCGGCCTCTAATAGTTAAAATACCATTACTCTATTTAGAGAAAACCATCTGTTACTAGAGTCCAGTGTTAATTTAACAACTTCACTTAATGTGAGAAGGCGCATACAAGTGTCGAGAAAACGGCACAAACAACCGTTGTTTATGCTGCTAAAGAGAGCAAAAAACAATTCAAACCACTGCTTAAGGAATCAGTTACTAGCCGCCCAAAGCTTAGACAGTTCTTGAATATGGCATAAATGTATAAAGTGGGCCGACTTAAAAGTTAAATTCGATCAAGAACAGTTGCAACCTATTCAAGTATTTCTTAAACGATGATATCGCCGATTTCAAATAACGTCTGTCGGACTTAGCTAACCGGATCGATGGAGCATTATGTCGATCCAATTCTTAATCAAATAAGACGGACTGTTGTTTTAATCAACGGATTGGATCGGAAAATCTAGCCGAAATGGCTTTTCGAACAACTGCCAGGCGCAGGCAGTAAAAAAGGCAGGCGCTTTTGTCGAGTAGTTTAATCTTAAGTCCGACATGTAACTAGGCACTAAAAATTGATTAGTACTCGACATAAAAGTCCTGTTGATCAAGACGCTTAGCGAGGGACAATAAGCATTTTTCAGAAGGAATAACCGACCAGTCACCTTCAGTTCTGAGGTCAAAATTGTAACCGTCTTTTTGCATATGAAACGCAATCGGTAAACCGTTATCCCCCTGATGCAGCTGCAATTCGCTGACCAGTTTATCGATCACTTGATCGGTGTTGCCGTTTAACTTAATGTGCAACAGCCGCGCATTTTGTTGGCGGTAATCATCGAGCAATTGGACTCGTTCGGCTTTAATCTTAATGCCATTATTGAAATCATCATAGGCTATGCCACCATCGACCACCCAGACTAAATCTTTTGTAACGATTGCTTCGATTTCCTGAAGTAGTGCTGGCGAAACGCGAACGTCGACTCGGCCACTGCGGTCATCGAGCATGACGAACGCTTCGCGTCCGTAGGAGCCGCTTTTAATCCGTATATCAACCACAAGGCCGCAAACCGTGGTCGGTTTGGCTTTTTGGCGATATCGAGTGACCGAGGTATCGCCAGAATCCAATAGCGCCAGCCATTGTGATAAATTGGTCGATGAAATCTGTTTGATTTCAGATGCGACAATGATTAATGGATGTCCCGTGAGGAACAAGCCAAGCGCTTCTTTTTCCTTCATTAAACGTTGTTTTTCATCCCAGGGATCGCAATCGGGCAGAGGTTTTACTGCCACCTCGGGTGCTAACATGGCAAACATGTCAGTCATGCCTGCATTTTGATTATTGCTTTGTTGCTCGGCTGATTGCAGTGCAAATTTTAGGTGAGCCATGAGCGCGGCACGATTTTTTGAAAAGCAATCCATCGCCCCTGCTTTAATTAGTGCTTCGAGTAGTTTTCGGCTTTTTCTGGCGCTATCTACCCGTTCGCAAAACTCATCTAGGGAGGTAAATGCGTCGTTGGCACGACTATCGATAATCGCCTCAATTGCCCCCTGCCCCACCCCTTTTATCGCGCCCAAACCGTAAAATACTAACCCATCTTCAGAGGGCGTAAAACGATAACTGGAGCGGTTGACATCGGGCGGTAAAACGTCGAGCTTCATCTCTCGACATTCATCGATTAAGGTGACGATTTTATCGGTGTTGTCCATATCAGCCGATAAAACAGCCGCCATAAATTCAGCCGGATAGTGTGCTTTTAACCAGGCCGTTTGGTAGGACACCAACGCATAGGCAGCAGAGTGTGATTTGTTAAAACCATAACCGGCAAACTTTTCCATGAGGTCGAATATGTAGGTTGCTGTCTCTGCTTTGACATCATTAGCGACTGCACCATCGGTAAAGATCACCCGTTGCTTTTCCATTTCTTCAAGCTTCTTTTTACCCATTGCCTTACGCAATATATCGGCACTACCCAGTGTGTAACCCGCCAGCACCTGGGCTATTTGCATAACCTGCTCCTGATACAGGATGACACCATAGGTGGGTTTCAAGATAGGTTCTAACGCTGGATGGGGATACTCAACTCGCGAGCGGCCGTGCTTGCGTTCGATAAAGTCATCGACCATGCCAGATTGCAGTGGTCCGGGCCGAAATAGCGCAACCAATGCGATAATATCTTCGAAACTATCTGGCTGCAGTTTACGAATCAAATCTTTCATACCACGAGATTCCAGCTGGAATACGGCCGTGGTTTGATAAGACCGCAATAGCTCGAAAGTCTTCTTGTCATCTAGCGGAATACGTTCTATTTCGAGTGGGTCTCCACCTTTGTTATTGGCTTTATTCAGGTTGATTGAATTGACCGCCCAGTCGATGATGGTGAGCGTACGCAAACCCAAAAAGTCGAACTTAACCAGACCAATGGCTTCGACATCATCTTTATCAAATTGTGATACCAGTCCAGCGCCACCTTGCTCGCTGTAAGTCGGCGTAAAGTCAGTTAGGTCGCTCGGCGCAATAACAACACCACCGGCGTGTTTGCCAACATTTCGGGTTAGGCCTTCTAATGACAAGGCCATATCGATGAGCATGGTGACGTCTTCGTCTTGCTGATACAGCGCGCGTAAGTCGTCTTCTTGTTCCAACGCTTTATTGAGCGTGATACCAATTTCAAATGGTATCAGCTTAGCAATTCGATCGACGAAGCCATAGGGGTGTGACATGACACGCCCGACATCGCGGATAACCGCCTTCGCCGCCATTGTGCCGTAGGTGATAATTTGTGATACTTGGTTACGACCGTAGTTTTCTGCGACATATTCGATGACTTCATCGCGTCTATCCATGCAAAAGTCGATGTCGAAATCGGGCATCGATACACGTTCTGGATTGAGGAACCGTTCAAATAAAAGCTCGTATTCGAGCGGATCGAGATCGGTGATTTTGAGCGCATAGGCGACGAGTGAGCCCGCACCAGAACCACGCCCTGGGCCAACCGGGATTTTGTGTTGTTTGGCCCATTCGATGAAGTCCATGACGATCAAGAAGTAACCAGGGAACTCCATTTTCAGAATAATATCGAGTTCGAAAGTTAACCGTTCGTCATAGGGTTGACGATCAAGTACCTTGCCTTCTGGTAGTTGTTGCTGCAAGAATTCGAGGCGTTTATCGAGTCCTTCTTTTGATACATGACGAAAGAAGCTGTCGGTATCGTAGCCTTCTGGTATCGGATAGGCTGGCAGAAAGTTTTCACCCAACCGTAATTTAACATTGCAGGCTTTGGCGATATTGACGGTGTTTTCAATGGCTTCCGGTATATCGGAAAATAGCGCAACCATTTCATCGTTGCTTCGTAGGTATTGCTGTTCTGAATAAGTTTTTGGGCGACGGGTATCTTGCAGGGTAAAACCACTATAAATACAAACTCGGGCTTCGTGCGATTCAAAATCAGTTTTATCCATGAACCGAACATCATTACTGGCAACAACGGGCACTTGAAACTGACCCGAGAATTTTACTGCTTGGGCAATGTAGGATTCTTCGTAGGGGCGCCCTGTGCGTTGTAATTCAAGAAAAAAGCGATCGTCGAATATTGCCTGCCACTGCTTCAGGTAACTCTCAGCCTGTGGCACATTTTGCATTTTAACAGCATGCCCTATATCACCATCAAGGCAGGCAGAGAGTGCGATTAAACCGTCGGATGCTTCGCGTAACCATTCAATATTAATGGTGGGTCGGTCAGCCAATTGGCCTTCGATATAAGACCGCGAGACGAGTCGTTTGATGTTGAGGTAACCAACGTCATCCTGGCATAGCAAAACCAGCCGGCTAAGGGTTTCTTTACGGTCTTCGTGGTAAACCCAAACATCGGCACCAAAGATGGGCTTAACACCACTCGCTGTCGCTGTTTTAAAATGTTTAACCACCGCGAATAAATTTGACATGTCGGTCAATGCGACGGCACCCATGCCGCGTTTGCGGGTTTCTTCAATGAGCGGTTTGAGCCTTAGCGTACTGTCCTGTAGCGAAAACTCAGAATGCAGGTGTAGGTGAACGAAATCGTTAGCCATAGCTTAGAGTAGATCCCTCACTGGTTTGAAGCTGCGTCGGTGAACAGGCGAAACACCGTGTTGAATGAGTAAATCACGATGTAACTGAGTTGGATATCCTTTGTGTTTAGCAAACTGATATTGAGGATATAAAAGGTCTAGTTCGAGCATTTGTCTATCGCGATATTCTTTGGCTAAAACAGAGGCGGCTGAAATACAAGGCTCAGTCAAATCACCTTTAATGATGGCATGCACCTCAAAATTTGCCAGGTCTGGCTCTCGATTACCATCCACTAATACAATCTCTGGACAGGTTTTCAACGCCATTACGGCGCGGCGCATGGCGAGCATACTGGCATGCAAAATATTGATATCGTCTATCTCCTCAATACTCGCTTCACCAATCGCCCAGGCGACAGCGGTTCGCTTGATCTCAACCTCAAGCTTAGCTCTTTTGGCGGCGGTGAGTTTTTTCGAGTCGGTTAAGCCTGCTATCGGCTTTGACGGATCCAGAATGACCGCTGCCGCAACCACTGAGCCAGCCAAGGGCCCTCTTCCTGCCTCATCAACGCCTGCCACTAGTTTACCCATTGGCAAATCAAACATTATGGGCACCTCTAAAAATACACTTTTTACGCGATTGCGGCGTTGAAATCTTACTCAACCGGTCATTTATTGACGCAAAATCCCTAATTGCACGCCCTTTCGCCTTATCGGAAAACAAAAATCCCGCTCGTGCAGAGGTCTCATATATAATGCGCCGTTTCAAAACTGAAGATCCCGTCATGTCAAAGTTACTCAAAGTCGCCGTTGTTGGCGTTGGCCATCTTGGTCGATGGCATGCCGATAAATATGCTGCATCAGCCGACTGTGAATTAGTCGCCGTTGTCGATAATAATCTCGAGGCTGCCGAAGTGGTGGCTCAAAAACATGACTCACGGGCATACTCAGATTATCACGATATTCTAACGGAAGTTGATGCAATAAGTCTGGTAGTTCCTACCAATGGGCATTATAAAATCGCAAAGGAAGTTCTCGAAGCGGGAATTCATTGCTTAGTCGAAAAACCAATCAGCGAAACGGTCGAACAGGCCACAGAGCTAATTGAAATTGCCAGGGCTAAAAATTTGGTGCTTCAAGTCGGCCACATCGAGCGATTTAATAGCGTGATGCTGGGTATTGAGCAGAATTTGAAACACCCTCAATTCATCGAATCCACCCGACTGGCACCTTTTTCGTTACGCGCTACCGATGTGAGCGTAGTGCTCGACTTAATGATTCATGATATCGATATTATTCTAGATTTGGTTGACTCCCCTATTAGCCGTATTTCAGCGAGTGGTACATCGGTGTTATCCGACACCATCGATATTGCGAACGCTCGAATCGAATTCGAGAATAACTGCGTCGCTAATGTGACCGCTAGTCGTATTAGTCAAAAACGTGAGCGAAAATTGCGTATTTTCAGTAAGGACTCCTATATTTCTGCCGACTTCCAGGAAAAAATTCTGTCTATTAATAAAAAAGGCAAAACTAATAATGATGCCGGATTTAAAGATATTCACCATCAGGAGATTCGTTACGATGATACGGATGCACTCAATCTTGAAGTACTTGATTTTATTCGCGCTATTAACACAAATGGACAGCCCACTGTCAGCGGCATGGACGGTCGACGGGCGTTGCAGACGGCGATTGAAATCACTTCGCTTATATTGCCTATTTAATTAGGCCTAATTAATATGCCAAGCTAGTACCTGAAAGACATAAGCCAAAAACGATAAGGGAACATAATGAACATACCGATGGTTGACCTCAAAGGTCAATACGAAAACCTCAAAGCAGAAATTGAACCGGCCATGTTGCAGGCCTTGGCAGATGCTCGCTTCATCTTAGGGCCGAATGTCCAGGCATTCGAGCAAGAGTCGGCTGACTATCTGGGCGTTAAGCACGCCATTGGTTGCGGCTCTGGTACCGATGCATTACATCTTGCTTTGCTAGCGTCAGGAATTAGGTCAGGCGATGAGGTTATTACCACCGCATTCACTTTTATCGCGACTGCCGAGGCTATTCGGTATATCGGTGCTATTCCTGTTTTTGTTGACATTGATCCGGTCACGCTGAATATCGACACGACAAAAATTACCGCTGCTATTACCGATAAAACTGCAGCCATTATGCCGGTGCATTTGTTTGGTCAAGCCGCCGATATGGCTGAAATACAAGCTCTGGCTAACCAACATGGTTTGATTATTGTCGAAGACTGCGCGCAATCTTTTGGCAGCAAATACAAAGAACAAATGACGGGATCGATTGGCTTAGCGGCAGGTTTTAGTTTTTTTCCGAGTAAAAATCTGGGCTGTTATGGTGATGGAGGTTTGATTACTACTAATGATGATGAAGTCGCCCGACAAATTAAGATTTACCGTAATCATGGCAGTAGCAAGCAATATCATCATGATGTGATCGGTTATAACAGTCGTCTTGATGAACTACAGGCGGTTATTTTGCGGGTCAAATTAAAGCATATTGATAGCTACAATCAGAACCGACTGAGGGTGGCACAGACCTATAACCGTTTATTAGCGGATAGCGATATCGAAACACCTCTCATTCCTGATGACCGTGATCATGTATTCCATCAATACACGGTTTTGAGTGATCGGCGGGAACAAATTCGTGAATCTGTACTGGCACAAAACATGTCGTGCGCGGTTTATTATCCAGTTCCGTTGCACCAGCAAAAAGCATTCTCCGATACCAATCCAAAACCACTGCCAGTGACGGAAGATATATCGAGACGATGCTTGTCATTTCCGATATTTCCTGAGATGACCGAACAACAAGTAGAGGTTATGTGCCAGGCAATACTAAAAAATTGAGTACTGCACCGCACATTATGATTTTGGCGGGCGAAGCCTCGGGCGATGCGCATGCTGCAGAATTTATTGAACATATTACACAACTGAGACCCGATATTCGCCTAACAGGCATGGGCACAACGCTAATGAAAAAAGCCGGTGTTGACGTGTTTTTTGATTCGGCGAGTATTGCTGTTGTGGGCGTGGTCGAGGTATTGCGCCATTGGGGTGATATCAAAAAAGCAATGAGTCTGGTCAAGGCTGCTCTAGAAGAAACTAAACCTGACTTATTAATACTGGTTGATTATCCGGAATTCAATTTGAAAATGGCGCGCCATGCCAAGACTTTGGGTATAAAAGTTTTGTTCTATATCAGCCCTCAAGTTTGGGCCTGGCGGCCAAAACGAATTCATAAAATCGGCCGTTCTATCGATCACATGGCTGTTCTGTTCAAATTCGAGCAAACGTTTTATGAAAAAGCTAATATTCCGGTTAGTTTTGTGGGTCATCCGTTAGTCGATAAAGTAAAAGCCAGTATTGAGTCTAAACAAGCTCGGATCAATTTAGAATTAGATCAAAGTGACATCGTCGTGGGTTTATTTCCCGGTAGTCGTAGAAACGAAATCTACCGTCTTTTACCATTGATGCTCGAAACTGCACGGTTAATGCTACAGAGAAACCCCGCACTAAAATTTATATTACCCGTTGCTTCAACACTCGATTATGACGCGATCCAACAACAATGTAAGCAGTCGAGTGTCGAAATACATCTCACTCGTTATGATATCTATGACTTGATACCTTGTTGTAACACGATAGTTTCATGCTCTGGTACAGTAACACTAGAGATTGCCTTGCTGAATACGCCAATGTGCTTGGTGTACAAAATTTCTTGGTTATCATATCAAATTATGAGACGACTAATTAATATACCACACATTGGACTAGCCAATATCGTCGCCGGTAAACTCATTATAAAAGAGCTACTACAAGATGATGCTACCCCTCAAACTATAGCAGCTGAACTGTTTCAGTTACTGGAAGATGAGTCATATCGATCACAGGTCATTTCAGACTTGTCTAAGGTCCGAGAGAACTTGGGTGCGGGTGGCGGTGCCGAAAAAATGGCCCGGCTCTCATTATCGTTTGTTCATCCTGTTTAACGAACGCTGAATAGATATGCCTATTAGTCGTATCTATTCAGGGCTTTAGATAGACGAAATTTCAATTTCATACCCAGCCTTTATCCAGTCGGGCATGCCGCCATGGCATACGCAAGCAAGATGGTCTATTCCCAAAAAGTTAAGATTCGTAAATACAGTTTGAGACCGTCGACCAGAACGACAATGTATATACACTTTTTTATATTGTTTTAAAGTATCGAGATGCTCATTTTCAGTACCCATAGGCATATTGCAGCTACCAGGAATGTGCCCACTGTCGAATTCTTCCGGTGTTCGATTATCGACGATTAAAGTGTCTTCAGGCAATTGCTTCCAAACCTGATGCAGGTCATCCATTGAGACGTCATCTAACACATAGCGTTTTGGATTGAAATTAATGCCGCACGACATGTTCGCTGGCACGGCTTCATTGATTTTCTTAGGGAGGTCGAGATTAAGGTTATTCATCAAATCAATAAATTCTGTTTTAGAGCGATCATTACCCAGACGTAAGTTCCAGCGTTTTTCCTCACCTATTGTCGAGCTCATGCGACCATTGTAATCGTGGCCTGGGTAAACTCTGGTGTCGTCCCCAAAAGTGAAAAGTTGCTGTGTAATGCTATCAAATAACTGTTCTGGATCACCATCTTGAAAATCTGTTCGACCACAACCACGTATCAACAGAGTATCACCCGTAAAAACCATGCCATCAATATAATAGCTAGTACAGGCATTGGTATGACCGGGTGTAGAAATAGCTCTGATGTTGTAATTACCCAGTTTTAATTCTTCGTTATGTTTGATTGAGATGTCAATTGACTGAATGCCTGCTTTTTCACCGAATACGATTTTGGCACCAGTCATTTGGCGTAACTTTCCACCCGAAGTAACATGATCGGCATGTGCATGCGTTTCCATCGAATATAACAGTTCAATACCCAGCTCTTTGATGATTTGCATATCCCGATCAAAGTGTTCCCATACAGGATCAATGATGGCGCCTTCCTGAGTTTCAGGGTCGATCAATAAATAGGTATAGGTGCAACTTTCACGATCATAAAGTTGTTCAAGTATTAATGACGAAGTAGTGACGGGAATACTCATGATAGGCCTATTTAATCCAAGAGAGTTCATTGTTCAGTATATCTCCATATATAAACGAAACAATGCCAATTTCACGTGCCATTTTTGAGATGTTTCGATATTATCTCGTCCCATGAATTACGAAACTTTCAACGGGCTTACTTGGCTTTATAGCGGCTTACTACCGCTTGTTATTACCCTTCTGGCAATAACAATCATTGCGTTCATCAACGCTAAAAAACTGCGCCTTGCTGTCATGTCTTGGCGTAAGCACCGACTGTTAAATGCAATTGGAATTAAACAACAACATAATTTAATCTATTATGATGAAATAGATGGTGACTTCAAAGTGGATCGTTTAATTTTACTTAAAGATTCAATTTTACTAATTTCCTTAAAACAATATGCTGGAAATATTTATTGCGCCGAGAAAATTCCTGAATGGACTCAGGTGATTGACAAGAAAAGTTACCAGTTTCATAACCCGCTATTTGAACTTAAAAATCAAATCACCACATTGCAAGCCATTGTCCCTGGAATCACGATCAAAGGTGCTTTGTTCTTTGATCACACCGCTGCATTTCCCAAAGGGCACCCAAGCAGCGTGCTACATCAAGGTAATATTCCCGCTTATTTTCTAACGCGATTCGAAGTGGCGGACGCTGCTTACCCAGTGCTAAAAGCCTGGGAAACACTGGTTGAACTATCTCAATCTGCAGATATCAATGAGCAGCTACGGCTCAACACATAACGGCCGCTAAATTAGTCAGTTTTTCTAGAGCTGGTTCAATCCCGATATTTCGTCACCGATTTTAATATTGTGGGCCTGATGATTTAACTCGATAATATATTTTGAAGGTTGGTTCAAGCCATAACTTTTGCAAGGGTCTCGTTGGCACGGCTCTAATCGTTGAATACCTAGGACCTGCCCTCCTTTATCAATCCATAAAACGGTGAGTTTAATTATGGTGTTTTTCATCCAAATTCGATGGCGGGCTGAGTTAGGGTAAATAAACACCATCCCATTTTTAGACCCTAATTTGTCCCGAAACATTAAACCCTGTTGTCGCTGATCTTGCGTTTTTGCTATTTCTATACTATATACCTCTTTGTTGATTGCTAACATTGTCGTATTGAAGGTTATCTCGGTAGCCCACAGCGATTGAAAGCTAGAGAATAAAATTGCTAGAATGGAATAAATCATGCGCAATGGCACTTTCAATAAATTACGCATGTTGATATCTAACATTTTGTGATCATCAGTTTCTCCATTAACTTAATAGTAATGGGTATTTCTTAACACTAGTTTGCTCATTTATGTGATTTATTTCACACTTTGGCTTAAACTAACTAGTCAAACAATTGATTCGGTTCATAAGGAAATGTTCGTCCAACGTTAAAAGTAGAGGATTTAGCATTGATTATGAATAAAAATTATTTCAGCACTATAGAAGGGAACTCCAATATAGAGCCCTATGACAATGCTCGTCGTCTAAGCATACTTAGACGGCAACGAAAAGTATTAGTCGTTGATGACGAATCGACTGGACGAAGCATCTTAACTAAGATAATCCAACAAGCCGAAAAAGATATCAGTGTCGAAGCATTTGATAATCCGCTTGAAGCCATTAAATGGTTGGATACAAATCATCCCGACCTAATCATTACAGACTATCGAATGCCCGGTATTAATGGGGTTGAGTTTATCAAAAAAATTCGTGCAAAAGATAATTGCCATGACATTCCTATCATGATGATCACCGTTGTCAGTGAAAAGGAGGTTCGCTACGATGCACTAGACGCTGGTGCAACTGCTTTTTTAACTCGGCCGATAGACCAAATAGAATGTCGAACGAGTTGCCGAAATCTACTAAAACTTCACGAACAACAATCAATTATTCAAGATAGAGCCGACTGGCTGGCTCGTCAAGTTGAAGTTGCAACACAAAAAATTATCGCACGCGAAAAAGAAACATTAATAGGCCTTGCAAAAGCGGGTGAATATCGCGATGAAGACACCGGTTTTCACGTCGTCCGAATGGCGAAATATGCTAGAGAGATTGCCTCAGCGCTGGGTTTAAGTGAAGAAGAGTGCGACGAAATAGAATATGCCGCCCCTCTGCACGATATTGGTAAAATTGGCACTCCTGACCGAATACTACTAAAGCCTGGAAAATTTGAGCCCGATGAATGGGCCATCATGAAACAACACACGACCATTGGTCACTCGATATTGTCTAATAGCCAATCGCGTTATATGCAAACAGGTTCTATTATCGCCTTGAACCATCATGAGAAATTCGATGGCACTGGTTACCCCAACGGTATCTCTGGTAAAAACATTCCTTTAGTCGCCCGAATTGTATCGGTCGCCGATGTCTATGATGCATTAGTATCAACCAGGCCATATAAACAACCCTGGAGCAATTCAGATGCACAAAACCACCTTGAGAAATATGCAGGAACACAGTTCGACCCTATTTGTGTAGAAGCATTTTTTGAACGTCTCGAAAATATTCGGGAAATTCAAATCGCTTTCAGTGAAAATGATGACTCGCTTGATACTTAAATTATGGATTCAATAGCAAAGGTACCAAATTGGTATTCACGAATAAATAAAAGACTACAGAAAACAGGAGACTCAGAGCCAGAGCAGGCAAAAATCCGAATCGTAGTCGGTCTGCTGTTAATGTTTTATTTTTTCGTCCCGTGGACTTCAAACCAGAACGATATTAATGTATTTGATTCGATGACAAACGTCATCATATTTATCGGAACCTGCTCAGCATTTCTAATATTCTTAACAATCCTAAGTAATCCAAAGCCATCACCGAATCGACGGGTAGTCGGGATTTTCTCCGATATAATTCCACTATCCTCCATTCTCTACTTAACTAATGGCGATCACCTGGTTTTAGTTGTTTTTTACTTATGGGTGTCATTAGGAAATGGCTTTAGATATGGGGTGATTTATTTATATATTTCCTGTGGCGTTAGTTTGGCTGGATTTTATTCAGTCGTTTATTGGGGAGAATTCTGGCAAACAAATCAATCTATTGCTAACAGTCTGATTGTTATTTTGCTTGTCATTCCAATCTATGCTGCTATTTTATTAAAAAAACTTCATAAGGCTATAATAAGTGCTAAGTTTGCAAATGAAGCAAAAACTCATTTTCTGTCAAATATGTCTCATGAACTTCGTACGCCCTTGAATGGGGTAATAGGAATGGGCGAATTATTAAGGGAAACAAATCTATCTTACGAACAAAGAGAACTTGTTGATACATTACATAACTCTGCTAACACACTATTGGATCAGATAGAAAATGTATTAGACATCGCCAAGATAGAAGCGGGTAAAGTAGTTATTCAAAGAAAACAGCTTGATTTACACGCCCTTGTCAATTCTGTCATTCATATGCTTTCTTCAATGGGAACCTCTAAAGAACTATCTGTTTCATGTGTTATTGACCCCTATACACCTTTTTGCCTAAATGGAGATCATCAGCATATCCGACAGATTTTAATAAACCTTGTGAGCAACGCTATTAAATTTACTGACGAGGGATCGGTACTTTTAAATGTTTTTAAAAGCGGTGGGACTTATTCAAGCCCAGTCATTCGATTTGAAGTTATTGATACTGGTATTGGAATCACCCCAGAATTCATTGACAAAATCTTTGACGACTTTTCTCAAGCTGAGAAAAAAACTAACCGATCATTTGGCGGCACAGGTTTAGGTACAGCTATTTCTAAAGAACTCGTAGAACTAATGGATGGAAAAATTGGCGTTAAAAGTGAACCCAACAAAGGTTCAGTTTTTTGGATAGAGCTTCCCATGGAGGCAATCCCTAATAGTAATTCAGTAATATCTAATAATCGTCTTCTACTATTAGCATCAGAAGACACGGCAACTATATTGCGGCCCCCATTGAAAACATGGGATATCGACTTCACTTGGGTAGGCTCATCTTCACGTGCATTATCTCTACTAACTCAAGCGGCAAAAGAAGGCAGTAGCTACGGTATTGCCATTATTGACCAAGGCGTGATGAGTGATATTTCTGCGGTACAATTTGCCCAGATGTTGAAATCGGACAAATTACTTCAAAACATATCACTAATATTAGTAAATTCGTCTGATTCGATGGTCAATATGAACAATATCTCTGACTATTATATTTCGACCATTCTGTGCCCAGAGGATAAAAGGGTATTGTTCAATGCAATTCATGCAGCGCAAAGTGTATATACCACTAACGATAAAGTGGTCACTCTAGCCGACTATTATCAAAGGCTGTCAGGCTCAAAAGGACTCAATATTTTGGTTGCAGAGGACAATGTAGTTAACCAGCAAGTCATCCAAGGAATATTAAAGAGTTCAGGTCATACAATTGAGTTAGTAAATAATGGAGAAAAAGCCCTTGACGCTCTAAGTAGCCATTTTAATCAATTTGATATGGTTATATTGGACATGAATATGCCGCAGAAGTCAGGAATTGAAGTTGTAAAAGCGTTAAGATTTATGGATAAAAGTCATAGTATGCCCGTCATTATGCTCACAGCTGACGCTACTCCTGAAGCCAAGGAGCTTGTTTTGGATGCGGGTGCAAATGTATTTTTGACAAAACCTGTTGATGCTAAAGTTTTATTACAAAAAATTGCTGCGCTTTCATCTGCCAGCAATAACAAATCACAAATTACCAGCCTATCTCAAAGAGTAGATTCTTCTAAAAACCGAAGGCTATCAACATCATCAATTGTTGATGAGTCCAAATTGAATGATTTATTTTCTCTTGGCGATGATCATGAATTTATCGAATCTTTAATAATCAACTTTAATAAAGACGGTAGTCGACATGTTGAACGAATAAAAACCGCGCTGTCAGATGATTACCCTGAATATCGTGAAGCACTCCACGCATTAAAAGGGTCGGCATCAGAGCTCGGTGCAATTCATCTTGTCGACATATGTTTAAAAGCAGAATCATTGAAACCTTACGATATTGGATCAAACAATATCAAACTTCTTGCGAATGAAATTAATGCCATTTTCATCAAAACAATGGAGGCACTAACGGAGTCAGTAAATAACTACCGAAAATTGTCACAGGTGGATTCTAATGCTCATACTGAAAATAAATAGACTAGTTCGACTATCTCCTCACATTCCACTTTTCATTACTATTTAGAAAAAAATCTACTTAATATTTTGTCGAGAAATGAGCCTACCCATCATTTTCAAATCTTTATCCGTAAGTTTAAAGGCTGCATCAGTCCAAATTTTCGCGATACCGACTAGTTCATCATAATGTATTTTATTGCAAATATCACGGACTTGCCTGATCGAATTGTATGTGTTTGAGTAACGGCTAGCTGCCTTAGTATATTTATAAACTTCTAGCTCCCCCTCTCCTTTCTCTGCCAAGATATCGATTACTCCCATTTCAAATAATTCGTCTGAGGTATATAACTTGCCACTTAATATGATTTTTTCTGCTTGTGAAGATCCCACTTTTCTTGACAATAGTGAGTAAGCCCCCATTCCCGGAAAAAGATTAAATAGCACCTCTGGCAAGCCCATCTTGACGCCTTTTTCTGCAATGATAACATTACTCCCCAATGCTGCTTCAAACCCACCCCCTAAAGCGTCTCCTTGAACGAGTGAAATCGTTGTTAACGAACAGCCTAAGTGATTGATATTTTCATGCAAAATATCAATACATTTGGTAGCATAATTAAATAAACCTTCCCAATCTTTTTTCTCGATACAATTTCGGAATAAAGTTAAATCGCCGCCAAGGCTAAACACTCCATCGACATCAGAACCAAGAACTATAAAGTTATATTTCTCTCCATTACTGTCTTGCATTTCTTGCTTAGTGATACGAATATATTCGTGGAATTCGGACAAGAGTTGCGGTGTAAAACAAGGACGAGGTTTACTTTTCATTAGACACCAAGAAATCTTATATTTGCTATCAAAGTAAGAATCTAAATGTTTATTTTTTTTATTGGTTGGGGTTTCGTTAAGAAGTTGACTTAATACTGCTATGTTACTGCTCATTTACTAACTCCACTTATTTTTATGGTTTTATGTTTAGTCCCTGTATATATTTAAGCCTCCAAGCTATATGACTCGAGTTTCACCTTTAATATTAATCCAGTTTTAGTAGTAACTACTTTTGAATATATCATTAAACGAACCAACAGAATAAATAAAGCAATATTTACGCCACATCTAGTTACCCTTCCAGTATAATTTTATATTTACTAGCTATATCGTTGAATTTAATGACTAATAACATATTATTTAATTTTATATACTTTTAACTTAGTTTGGATAAAGTTCTGATATTAACTAAATGCCATTTATTTGACGATTAATTGATGGAGTAATACAGAGACGTATTAATTTATTGTTAGTAAGCTATTCTATTCTCGACATATGAAATAATAGCTGGTGAAATTTTTCTGGAAAGAATACAGGTCAACGAAAAAATGATGTCTGTATTTAGAGCGTCATACAAAGTAATACTTTAACCGATACACAGGATGTGCATTTTTCAGTAAATCCATCAACTAGAACCCCAGCGAACTGCTATCGTAGTGAGGTACCCAGCTCGGGGTCAAGTTCACCCAGAGATTTAAGCTATGCGGTTAATAATGGCATAGTCAGCCTTAATCAATCTCTTCAATCCAAGCCATTTGAATCGCTTCCAGGATTTTCTCATTGGATTTTTCAGGATCGTCATCGAAATCTTTGAGTGCACAAACCCAGGCATGTAAATCTGTGAAACGAATAAACTTTGGATCTACTTCGGTATGGGTGTCCGATAACTCGATCGCGATATCTAATGTGTCTGTCCAAATTAAATTCATTTTTTTGCCTTTCGATGTTAATCGCTAATGTGTTTCTGAAACCATGTTAATGGTGTATTTTGGAATTTCAATGATCAAAGGTTCATTGCCAACAATGGCCTGGCAGCTCAGTCTTGATTCCATGTCTAGTCCCCAGGCTTTGTCTAGATAGTCGTCTTCTAGCTCGGTTGATGCTTCCAGGCTGTCGAAGCCTTCGCGTATGTGTACATGACAGGTGGTACAGGCGCATGACTTTTCGCAGGCATGTTCGATGTCGACGTGATTTGTCAGCAAGGCATCACATAGACTAATACCTGGTTCAACATCTATTACGATACCTTCAGGGCAAATCTCTTCGTGTGGTAGGACAATTATTTTTGGCATAGTTAGAAATTTACCTCTTCGATCTGTTTGCCAGCGAGTGCTTTTACGACGCTGGAGTTCATTCGTTTTGCAACATAGCTTTCACTAGCAACTTCAACGGCTTTTATCAGTTTCTTTAAGTTTTCGGATGCTGTGCTTTCGATTTGTTGTTCTAGTTGGTTCCTGTGAAACAGTATGTCTTTTATTTCGGTCTCGCAGAGTAAACTATCGCCATCGCTGGCCAATGCGTTGTCCAAAGCTTCTATTAAGCGTTTAGCTTCTACTTGTTGCTCTTTGAGCATTCTCGACTCGATATCTTCTTGAGCAAAGTCCATCGAGGCTCGTAACATGGATTCGATTTCCGTGTCGGTTAATCCATAGGAAGGTTTAACTACGATATCGGTAGTTACGCCGCTAGTTAACTCTTCTGCTGACACGGTCATTAATCCATCTGCATCGACTTGATAGGTTACTCGTATTCTTGCTGCACCTGCGACCATTGCCGGAAAACCACGTAGTTCAAATCTTGCGAGTGAACGACAATCTGAGACTAGCTCTCTTTCACCCTGAACAACATGGACTGACATCGAAGTCTGGCCATTTTTGAAGGTGGTGAATTCTTGCGCTTTAGCCACTGGAATTGGGGTGTTACGGGATATAATTTTTTCACTTAAGCCGCCCATGGTTTCTATCCCAAGCGATAGTGGGAGCACATCAAGCAGTAGCATTTCGCTATCCGGTTTGTTACCGGACAGCACGTCAGCCTGAATTGCAGCACCAATAGCAACGACCTGATCTGGGTCAAGGTCAGTCATTGGCTTGCGCTGAAAGAAACCTTCCACCAATTGAGGCACTAAAGGAACACGCGTCGATCCTCCAACCATAACCACCTGAGCGATTTGATCGATGTCAATATTGGCATCACGTAATACCCGTCTGCAGGGTGTTAAAGTCTTTTTGATGATTGGCTCGACGATCAGGTTAAACTGCTCGGTAGTTAAACAGCCCTGCCAGGCTTGATCTGCGTAATTGACACTTATATCAGTTGTATTTTGGGTAGTTAGAGCTTCTTTGGCTGTTCTCGCAGCCATCAAAACTCGGCGGGATAATACAGCGTCGAGTTGCTCAAACTGAGCCCGCTCAAGTATCCACTCGCCGAGTGCATGATCGATGTCATCCCCACCGAGAGCGGAATCACCGCCAGTGGCGAGAACTTCAAATATCCCTTTATTGAGGCGTAAAATGGAAATATCAAAAGTGCCACCACCTAAATCATAGACCGCTATGACGCCATCATGTTGTTGATCTAAACCGTAGGCTACTGCTGCGGCAGTGGGCTCATTTAGGAGCCTGTAAACGTTAAGACCAGCCAGTGTGGCGGCATCACGAGTGGCCTGTCTTTGTGCGTCGTCGAAATAGGCTGGCACGGTAATGACAACGCCATCTAATTTTCCACCTAATGTTTTCTCCACCCTTTCAGCTAGCTTTTTTAAAATCTCGGCTGAGACTTCAACTGCGCTGATTGCGCCTGTGATTGTTTTAATCCGCGGTACAACTTGATTTTCATCTGTGACAAATTCATAAGGCAAAACATTGCCCAGTTTCAAAATGTCGGCAATGCCACGACCCATCAGACGCTTGATTGACGATAAGGTATTGAGTGGGTCGTCGGACTGAAACTTTTGTGCCTCTTGGCCAACTAGGCGTTGTTCGTTACCCATATAGACGATAGATGGCAATAATACGTTTCCACACTCATCAGGCAGTGTTTCTGCTATACCGCTGCGCACGGTGGAAACGAGCGAGTTCGTCGTACCCAAATCAATACCCGCAGAAAAACTATGTTGGTGAGGAGCGGTTGACTGACCCGGCTCTGATATTTGTAATAATGCCATGAATTTCTCTAGCTAAATTCTTCTTCGAGTTGGAATTGCAAATCCATGACCTGTTCTAAAATCCGTTGAATAAACTGCATCTTGCGGCTAACCAGTTTGGCTGCAGGAAGATCCCCCGATTCGAATTTATTCGAAAAGTCATCACTGATCTCTTTCGACCTTAATTTCAAGTGTTTGACGATGTTGTCACATTCTTCGAGTGGATCTTGTTTGTCACGAACGTCGTCCATTTGCTCGCGTAGCGCTATTTGCTCCATTAGAAATTCAATGTCAGAGGTGGTTTCGGATTCATCTTTCATATCCTGTCCACTGACTTCCAACATATAGCGAGCCCGCTTGACAGGGTTAGCCAATGTTTGGTATGCCTCATTTACCCACGATGCCTGTTGTACTGACAATCGCTTTTCCAAATCAGATGCATTCACAAATCTATCAGGGTGGAATTTAGCTTGCAGGTTCTGTTGGTTTTCGTGCACCTGGGCTAGATCGATTTCGAAGTTCAAAGGTTGTTTGAATAGGTCAAAATAACTCTGAGATAAATCCAGCGCCTTCATCAATGTAATCTGCTTCCTAAACTAAATGATAATCTTAGTAATTCGACTTTAGATGGTAAAGCTTTCGCCACAACCACACTCATCTTTCGCATTGGGATTAACAAACTGGAAGCCTTCGTTTAATCCTTCTTTTGCAAAATCAACCTGAGTGCCATCAAGGAAAATCAGACTTTTCGGATCAACCACTACCTTCACGCCATTGGTTTCAAATACAGTGTCGCTGTCGTCCAGCTCATCAACAAACTGAATGACATAGGCCATGCCGGAGCAACCGGTTGTTTTCACACCCAGTCGTAATCCAATGCCTTTACCGCGATTGGTGAGAAAAGTTTGAACTCGTTGTGCAGCTAAATCAGTGAGTTGAATTGCCATAATAATATTCTCTCTTACACTGCAGCTTGTCGGATGACAGCTGGTAGATTGTTCACTAGTTCACGTAGTTTTACTACTAATGACTCAACATCCTGTCGCGTATTGGTTGAGCCAAAACTAACTCTTACCGCATTCAGCGCCAAGCTGTCTTCAATACTCATTGCAGTTAAAACATGACTAGCCTTAGTCACTTCACTATGACAAGCAGAGCCACTAGCCAACGAAAAACCTGCGCAATCCAGTTCCAAAAGCAAGGCTTCAACATGGTAGTAAGGGATCGAAAAGTAGGTAGTGTTGGCTAATAGCTTCGCTTTAGCGCTAAAAATAACGACGCCTGGAATTGACGCTAAACTGGATTCAAGTAAGTCACTTAATTGCATTAAGTGATGCTATTTGTATTCAATTTCAAGCGTCTCTATTTGCGCCACTTTGCCGATACCAACAATCAACGCTCCATTTTCGGTCCCAGCTCGACGGTATTTTTCTTGAGCATCACCATTAATAAGTAATTGCTTTGGTTTTCTCTTAACAACCGAGGCACCAAAACTTTGCGGCCCTAGAAAGTTATGTTCCGACAGGGTAAGGACATCAACTCCTAATTCGCACATGTCTGAGTTAAGTTTGCCAACGACCTGTGTTGCATCCGTGTGCTTTAGACAAGATGCGGAACCGACCATTGTCTCCCACCATTCAAAATGCAATGACAATGCTGCATTGTGATCTTGATAAATGGGCATTGTTTAAGACGTCTGGCTTTGTTTTTTTTGTCGCAGGTCATGGTCTAACGAGAGTGACCTGACATCTTCTTTTGCCATCATATCGGCCAGCGAAATAGTAGTGAGGTAATCTTCAATTTGCTCACTAAGCTCTTCCCAGAGTTGCTCGGTTAGGCAGGGCTCATAATCGGTCGAGCCTTCGAGGACATCCTTATTAGTTATTTGCATTTCTTCATCAACAGCCTTGATCACGTCAGCAATGCAAACCTCAGCAGGAGAACCACCGAGGCTATAGCCACCACCAGGTCCACGGGTGCTGACAACGAGTTTATTTCGCCTCATTTTGGCGAATAACTGCTCTAAATAAGACAATGATATACCTTGCCGAATTGAAATGTCGCCCAACGAAACGGGTCCTTGCTCGGAATGCATAACCATATCCAGCAAAGATGTAACAGCATAGCGACTTTTAGTAGATAAACGCATCGGGTAAAATGTCTATGAAGGAGTGATCAGTATACAATCCTGACTAAAATGGTCAACTATTGAAATAAACGAATTTTCTTTATTCTTACTGGCGTATGAGGGTTTGTATTAAGTTAGTGGATTTGACGCTGGCAAAAAAACGCTGACCGTTGTTCCAACATCAATTTGACTCGTTATTTCAATCCTCCCGTCTTGC
>JBLILW010000013.1:0-21510 GCA_047638435.1 Urechidicola sp. | reverse complement strand
TTACGCGCAATGACGGCCGGATTAGCCTGTCGCATCGACAATAAGCTATCGCTATCTTTTGCTCGCAGGGCCTGCCATTGTTCGATTAAACTGGATGCAACTTCTGCATCGTTAAACAAGTTGATTACCACTGGTTCTGGCTCACCTTGTGCCACTCTGGTAAGGTTATTGAAGAAAACAGTGAAGTCGACACCGTCTGCTTCCATCGCGGCCAACATTTCAGTGGTTAACTGTCTGGTTTGATCACTGCCTTCAGTAAATCCAAATTTACGCATCAACCCCGCTTGGAAAGATTGTTGAAATTGCGGTATAAAATCCGCTAGGCGCTGTTGAGCCATTTCAATCGACTTTTCCTCATTGTCGTCAAAAAGCGGCAACAAGGTCTCGGCCAATCGAGTCAAGTTCCATTGTCCAATCGTCGGCTGTTGGTCCCAGGCATAACGCCCCTGAGCATCGATCGAACTAAATACTTTTTGCGGGTTATATTCGTCCATAAAAGCACAGGGACCGAAGTCGATGGTTTCGCCAATGATTGATACGTTATCGGTATTCATAACACCATGGATAAAGCCAACTAGCATCCATTCGGCGATTAGGGAAGCCTGCCTTTTGCCAACTGCTGACAGTAAATCAAGGTATTTTGATGACGATTGCTCCAGTTCTGGAAAATGTCGAGCAATAGTAAAATCAGCTAACGCTTTTACGCCATCTGTCATTGCTGGTGGCTCGGTTGATTGTGGCTGGGCTGATTGAGCCTGAATAAATTGAGAACGAGCAAATTGAAAGCTACCAACGCGTAAATGGCTCTCGGCCGAACGCACTAAAATAGCGCCTGGATTGAGTTGCTCCCGAGCGACTGAATCTCCAGTCGTCAGCATCGCAATCGAACGAGTGGTAGAAATGCCTAAGCCAGCCATCGCTTCGCTCAGCAGGTATTCGCGTATCACCGAGCCCAATGTCGCTCGACCGTCGCCACCACGCGAAAAGTGAGTTCGCCCCGACCCTTTTAATTGTAAATCAAAATATTGCCCCTCGGCCGTCTTCACCTGCCCCAGCATATGCGCACGACCGTCACCCAACACTGCTGACCAATTACCGAACTGATGCCCGGAGTAAGCCAACGCAATTGGGCGGTTAGCCTCATTGATGCTATTACCGGACAGCAGAGACAAAGCTTGTTGACTGCCAAACCAACTCGAATCGATACCTAGTTGATCGAGTAAGTTTGTATTTAGCTCTATTAGTGACGGTGCTGCTGAAGGGGCGGGCGTCGATTCGGCAAACATTTCTGCCGGTAGATCTCGATAGTGCTGAAAACAAATTGGATTGTCGATAGTGGCGCTTGGGTTGGTATTCATATGCTCCAATTAAATTTGGTGAATAATGCTTTATGGTAACCTGAAAAAGTCTCGTTCACATTATCGCATAATTTTTATTGTTCATTGTGCGTCACTTATTATGAACTCACTGACATAAAATGACAGGTAGGCAAAGGTTTTCCAGTCGCTAATGCTCTACTTTGAAATTCAAAATATCTCGATAAAACCTTAGACAATTTTCCAAATTAGGAGCTAGAAGATAGGGTAACAAACTGCTCTGTGGCATGTTGTTACCTCTGTTAAAAACTAAGGTGGTTGGTAAGGAGATTCAGCAACCGGCCATTCCTGCTGAATATTATGGAATTGTGGAGGTGAGGCTTTAGCCTAGCACATGAAATTGGCTTGCATAGTGACAGTCGCTTTCTCTAGAGCTAAAGCCCCAGCTCCGATTCGTTGTGCGGGACTAATAGGCTTATGACTTCGCATGTTTGACTGAGTCATATTGCTAATCACCAAAACTAATTAGCAAACATTACCCCATTAGCATTGACGTGAAATTGCTGTAATCAATTATCGGCCTGGTCAATGTCCATGCGATAACTAACAAAGCCATCAGTACCGCCTGTTACCTTGTCATACAGTATTCGAGCATTATTATTATTTTCCGCCGTATGCCAGTATATTTCACCCCAGCCACTCTCCTTTGCATCTTCAATTATCTGATGAATCAATGTTCTGCCTAATCCAGATCCTCTGCAGTCGGGATGAACAAACAGGTCATTTAGATAGACCACTGGTAAGGCTGCCCAGGTATCAGTGTGCGGAAAATAATGCGCTAGGCCAACCAGACTGGCCTTGCTGAGATTTTCAATAACATAACATCGAGTCTCATGCTGACAGTCGTGAATTCTTTGCCAGAGTAAATCAGTCAGAGATCCCACGAGCGTTGTCTTATAGAAGGTCAGGTAAGCCTGCCACAGCTTTTCCCACTCTGCTCGTTCATCAATACTCACTCGTCTAACGGCGTAATTATTTGCATTCACTTTTTATACCTCCAACAAAATATCAATTTTAATTAACCAGATTCTTTAATGAACGAAAACCTTTTCACCTTGAAGTATGGTCATTAGAACTCTGGTGGATTCTATCTTCTTAGGTTTGGCTTTCACAATGTTTCTATCAAGCAAAACAAAATCTGCAGATTTCCCTATCACGATAGAGCCTGTCACAGACTCGAGCCCTAAAGCACGAGCGCCATTGATAGTGGCCGCTTGAATGGCTGCTTGAATATCAGGCAGCCCTTTCGAGTTTTTTAATCTGACTGAATTAGCGATAGCGACCAGCGGGTTAATAGAATTGACTGTCCAGTCACTACTAAAGGTGACGTTGGCACCGGTGTTGAATACTTCTCGCATTGGCAGCATACGCTTCGCCCGTTTGCCTCCGACATAAAAGTTTGCCCAACCAGTGTCCGCAAAATACGCTGCACCAGCCTGGAAGTCAGCATGTACGTCCAGGCTCTGGAATCGATCAATATCATCGGGATCGATCATTTCTAGATGAGTCATGCTGTATATTTGTTTCGATCCGCGCTCGCGGGCCTGTTCGATGGCGTCCAGAGTTTCTCGAACACCGGCATCACCTATGGCATGAACGTGTGCACCAAAACCAATTCCATCGAGGCTCGAAAGAAAACCTGACAGCAACTTTGGGGAGACGTAATTCAAGCCATAAGGCAGGTCTAATTGCCAGCTCCATTGATAAGGTTTTAACACCTTGGCCGTCCCAAAGTGCATGACACCATCGATATACAATTTCACTTGATCAACCACTAGCAAACTGTCTTTGTCAAAACTGACAATACCACGCAGGTAGTTCAGCTGTTGGCCTAGTGGTACATCTGGATATATCCAGGGTCGAAGTGATGTACGCACATTGACCGCGTCATTTTTGAGTGCCTGTTGCCACACTTCGTACCAGCCTCTTTGCCAATACAACCGACCATCACCAATAGTCGTAATGCCATAACTAACTGCTTCATCCATACCCGCTAACAAGCCGTCGTAACTCACTTGAAAATTATTATTCAAACTATTCCAGGCTAGGGCCATTACTATGTCGCCAGCGTTATCAAACAAGACACCATTGGGCTGGCCATCTTGAGCAAACATGATGCGGCCCCCTTGCGGATGTTCAGAATTGGTATCTATACCTGCTTTTTCGAGTGCTAAGGAGTTGACTAACATTGAATGCGAGGACTCTTCCATAATGATGACGGGATTATCAGGAAACCATTTATCGAGGTGTTTTCGTGGATTTAAATTTTTACTATTACGCCAGAGTGCATCCAGTTGATGCCCGTAACCAATCAGCCACTCTCCCGATTGTTTGATCCCATTTTTGCAGGCCTGTAATTCAAGTTGTTGCCTTTCCAGTGTTTTGACTGGCGATAACAGACAGTTACCACCGACTTCTGAAGCACCCTCAAACACATGATTATGGGTATCGATGAAACCTGGAAGTAACATCATACCGTCGGCATCGATTACCTCTGTCTCGGACGAAGCCCAGACCAGTGCTTGTTTGTTATCGCCAACAAATACTATTTTGCCATCAGCTACGACTACCGCTTGCGCCTCAGGTTGAGACTGATTCACGGTATAAATTTGGGCATTAGAAATGATCAAATCAGCGGCAGTAGCAACGGTCGCTATAGTGAGAGTGAGAGTTAAACTAACTAACAGGTATTTTGATTTTCTGATCAGTTCCATGGGAGGAAAGCCAGGCTGCGTCATGAAGGTTATACCTTGCCATCCAAGGTTGTAATAGCACTATATTGATCCGGCCTACGATCCCGATAAACGCCCCAGGTTTCTCGATACAATTTTATTTCAGCCAAATCAAAGCTATGCGTAATAATCGATTGAGTTGCTCTGTCAGCTGTCTCGACTCTATTACCAAAAGCATCGGAAATAAAGGACGAACCATAGAATGTCATCTCCATGTCATTGGTCGTGGCCTTCTCTGTACCTATACGATTTGACGCAATCACGGGCATAATATTTGCGCCTGCATGACCACACATCACATTCTGCCAGTGCTGCATCGAATCCATTGCAGACTCGTTGCCAGGCTCAGAACCAATTGCAGTCGGATACATCAATATTTCAGCACCCTGCAACGCCATACAGCGAGCAGTTTCAGGGAACCATTGATCCCAACATATTCCAATGCCTACTTTTGCATAGTGCGTATCCCACACTTTAAAACCAGTGTCTCCAGGACTAAAATATTGCTTCTCTTGATAACCAATCGCATTGGGAATATGCGTTTTGCGATAGACACCCATAACTGACCCATCAGCGTCTATCATTGCCAGTGAATTAAAGAATGCATTACCAGCGCGCTCAAACCAGCTAACCGGTAAAACGACTGATAGTTCTTTTGCGAGATTAGCCATGTGTTTGATAACTCGACTGTCTTCTACCGTCGTTGCCAACTCCAGATGTTTGAATGATTGCTCTATACAAAAGTAAGGGGTTTCAAACAATTCCTGTATCAGAATAATTTGTGCGCCTTTTGATGCCGCCTCACGGACCATCTGTTCGGCACATTTAATATTTTCTTCCATATCCCAGCTACAGGTCATTTGCATGGCTGCGACTGTTACCATCTTTGTGTCATTCATTTTTAGGCTCTCTTTCTAGGTTTAAGCTGGTTGTTGCTGTGTTATGCAATGAATGCCTCCACCGCCTGGCGCAATTGCATTGATATCTACCATTTCAACTTGTCGATCAGGAAAAACTTTAGCCAATAATTGTCTAACCTGTTGGTCACTTTCCACACCATAACAAGGCATAACGACACCACCATTAGGCAGGTAAAAATTTATATAGCTGCTACAAAATAATTCGAAACCTTCACCAATATCACTATGATCAACTTCGATATCGATGATTTCTAACCGGCGACCTTTGGCATCAGTTGCCAATTCCAGAGCTAGCCGATTTTCACGATCAAGTTCGGCCGTCATTTTATCGACAGAAATATCCCGTTCAACCATGACAACACCCGGTTTTACGAAACACATAATGCCATCAACATGACCGTCAGTCATATCACTGGTTTCAGATTTGAGATCACCTGGCAACCAAATGACTTTCGTGGCACCTGTCGCTCGACACAGTTCGATTTCAGCCTGCTCTTTATCCATTCCCCAGTTGCGGTTTTGATTCAACACGACTGACTCAGTCGTTACTAGTGTGCCTTCGCCATCCACATGTAAAGCACCACCTTCCATCACTAGACTCGAGTGATAAGCTGGCATATCTAAATGATTAAGAACACGAGCAGCAATCTGTGCATCTTCACCATAAACAGATGTATAGCCACCCCAGCAGTTAAACCGCCAGTCAGTACCAGCAACCATGCCAGTATCTTTGTGCTTCAGAAAGCTAGGACCTACATCTCGCATCCATGAGTCATCAATTGGTAACTCTAATAATCTGACCAAATCGTTACACAGGGCTCTGACCCGGTCGTTGTCACCAGGTGCAATCACCATAGTGACAGGTTCAAACTTAGCAATGGTATTCGCCACATCTGCGTAACTAAGCTCAACAGCTTCAAGGTCATCCCATTGGGCGTGCCTGGTTGGCCAGACCATCCAGCACCGTTCGTGTTTTTCCCACTCGCCTGGCATATAAAAATCCTGCGATGCAGGTGTATTCGCAATAAGATCAATTTTTGACATTAGTTTAACTCCAGTATATTTATTTGTTAGGCTATGGCAGGAACTTGCTGAGTGATGCAATGTATTTCACCGCCAGTGATTTCAATACCCCCCAGAAATTGTGCATAGGCCATTCTAAATGGCGAAGCGAATAAAGGGTCTTCCTCGCACCGACTACCCATTCAAGTGCGTGATGGCGTGAAGTCGTATGTAGTTTTTTAGCAGCTAAATCGTAGTCTTCAAAAGCCATTGATTTCTCTCCTTACTGATCAATCTAATTGGTTTATTAAGTTTTAAATTCACAACTTTATTCATACAAATTATTTTATTTCTGAGTATTTTCTATTCATAATCGAGTAATTGAACTACATTGCATTAGCTATTTCGATTACAAACGACTTATTTTAATTAAATTGATCGATATTACTCATGATAACTTCTCACAAATGGCCACCACTCAACTGTCTACGTGGATTTGAGGCAGCCGCTCGCCTGAATAGTTTCTCCAAAGCGGCACTCGAACTTAACATGACTCAATCGGCGGTTAGCCACCAAATTAAGACGTTAGAGAATTACCTTGAACAGCCGTTATTTATCCGCATTAATCGTAAAGTGGTTTTATCAGATGCCGGCATCGATTTACTGGAGACAACAGAAGAGTGCCTTAATATTCTCGAAGATGGATTAAAGCGGTTAGAGCAATATAAGAAACCTAATCAGCTGATCGTTCACACCACATCCGCCTTCGCAGCACAGTGGCTGGTGCCTCGATTAAATCATTTTCGTGATCATCACCGCGATACTGATATTTGGTTATATACCACTGATGGTGAGCCAGATCTGGATCTGGCAGAGGTACACGTTGGGATCCTCTACGGACGAGGTCGCTGGCCAGGAATGTCCAGCACCAAACTTCTACCAGACACGCTCGTACCGCTGTGTGCCCCGGACTTTCCATTAATGGCGCAGGACAATATCAGTGCCAAGGACTTTGCTGACTATACATTGCTACACGGCGAACAAAGGGAAACCTGGCAAACTTGGTTCGCTAGCGTCGGCCAACCCGAAATCAATCCAATTGCTGGCCCCAATTTCACCAATCCTTCGCTCATGCTTCAGGCTGCAAAGCAAGGTCAGGGCATTGCCTTGAGCAGTCTGATATTGGCAGCAGATGATATCGAAAAAGGCGCCTTGGTATGTCCGGTAAACAAAGGAATAAAATCTCGATATGCCTATTACATGGTGCACAAACACGAGGGACTCGATAGCCCTCAGCTCAGCATATTTATCAACTGGTTAACCACAGAGACAAAAGAGTTTCACGACACCATTTACCTACAACTGGAGTCAGGCTTGGGCAAAAATTGAACAGCTTTATGATGAACAAGCAGTCATTTTATTCACGCCAAAAAACTACTTGCCACACATAGACCATGTAAAATCGCTTTACCTAAACGTTGTGCCAACAATTTCCCCATGAGAAAGACGCATTACCATTCAGCTTTGTCGACAGATCATGTAAAATGCACTCTTTATTTTTATCGCTGAACCCCTATTCATGTCTGACAACAGCATTGTCGATGCCGACATTTCCAATTTTATTCGTGACGCTATTAATGCCGATATCGCTGATCAGAAAACCAGCAAGGTCATTACTCGTTTTCCGCCTGAGCCAAACGGTTATTTACATATCGGTCATGCAAAATCGATTTGTCTGAACTTTGGCACCGCTCTCGAATTTGGCGGGCACTGCAATTTACGTTTTGACGACACCAACCCTGAAAAAGAAAGCGTCGAATACATTAATGCGATTAGGCGGGATGTTGAATGGCTCGGTTTTAGCTGGCACTCGAACCCACATGCTTCGGATTACTTTGGCCAGCTTTACGATTATGCAGTGCAGTTGATCAAACAAGGAGATGCTTATGTTGATAGTCAGAATGCTGAAGATATTAGAACCAATCGGGGTACGTTAACAGAGCCCGGTATCGCGGGCCCTTACCGTGATCGTTCACCTGACGAGAATTTGGCATTATTCGAACAAATGAAAGCAGGAGAATTTGCAGATGGCGAGCATGTCTTGCGCGCTAAAATTGATCTCGCATCGGGCAATATCAACATGCGTGACCCAGTCATTTATCGTATCCGTCATGTTACTCATCACAATACTGGCGACACTTGGTGCATTTACCCACTCTATGACTTTACCCACGGACTCTCGGATGCCATCGAGGGTGTGACTCACTCACTGTGTACTCTCGAGTTCATGGACCATCGTCCGCTTTATGATTGGATTCTGGATAAACTCGACCCACCCTGTCATCCACGTCAAATAGAATTCGCGCGTTTACAACTGGAATACTCACTCACCAGCAAGAGAAAGCTTAATCTGTTAGTGAACGATGGCCACGTCGATAGCTGGGATGATCCTCGTATGATGACTATTGCTGGCATGCGCCGTCGTGGTTTTACACCAGAGTCGATTGTCGAGTTTTGCCGCATGATCGGCATGACTAAAAAAGACAGTACGATTGAAATGGGCGTGCTTGAAAATGCCCTACGCGAAGACTTAAATACTCGAGCAACCCGACGCATGGCGGTAATCAAGCCGATTAAATTAATCATCGAAAACTATCCTGAAGATCAGGTAGAAATGGTCACCGGTGCCAATCATCCACAAAACCCTGATTACGGCACACGTGAAATTGCTTTTTCGCGTGAGCTGTATATCGAGCAGGATGACTATATGGACGATGCGCCAAAGAAGTTTTTCCGGCTCACTGTTGGGCGCGAAGTTCGACTGCGTTTTGCTTACTACGTGACTTGTAAGGAAGTAATTAAAAATGCAGATGGCAGTATCGACTCGGTGATTTGCACCTATGATCCAGAAAGCCGTGGCGGAAAGTCAGCCGATGGCCGAAAGGTGAAAGGCACTATCCACTGGGTGAGTGCAACGCATGCGGTTAACGCCAGAGTTAATCTGTTAGACCGGCTGTTCCTCACAGCCAATCCGGCCGCTGAAGATGACTTCATTCCAAACTTGAATCCAGAATCGAGAGTAATCGTCGACAATGCGAAACTAGAGCCGGCTGTTGAAGTCACAGGTAATGCATTGGCCTATCAATTCGAACGATTAGGTTATTTCATTAGCGACACCGATTCGAGCAGTGAGCAACCGATCTTTAATCGCACTATGACCTTGCGAGATAGTTGGGCGAAGATAGGACAGCAGAAATAGTGCTTGCCTAAGCATTATTTGTCTAAGTAAGGACGGCTAAGTAACAAGGTAATTAACGGAAAAGAAAATGGCGCATTTTTTTAACAACCTCTTCGATCGATGGGTGCTCAATAGTCCAATAGTGACGCTTATTGTCGTCGCGCTTGTCTCTGGTTTTTTTATTGCTCACTCACCCGACTTTGAACTTGACGCTTCGTCAGACTCGCTAGTTTTAGAGAACGACGAGGCATTAAAGTACTTTCGGTCTATTGCCAAGAACTATGGCTCCGACGAGTTTTTGATTGTTACTTATAGCCCCAAAAAACCACTGTTTAGTGCTAGTACGCTGGCCGACATTGCCGCTTTACGAGACCGCTTAAAAGCCGTTGACCATGTTAAATCTGTTGTCAGCATGTTGGATGTTCCACTTGTCAGTAGCCCGCCGGTAACACTGACAGAAATCACGGAGGGTATCAGAACGCTCGAAAGTGACGATGTTGATATCGCGCTGGCACAGATCGAAATGACAACCAGCCCACTGTATAAAAACTTGTTGGTGGGTGACCAGGGTGATACCACTGCATTGCAGGTTAACCTCAAGTCAGATGGCGAACTTTTCAGGCTAAACCTTGAACGCGACAAACTTTATGATAATCAGCCTTTAAGCGATGGGCACAAGGCTCAGATTCAAACCATCACCAAAAAAATCAAACAGCTGAACTTGGCATCCAATCTACGTCAGGACGAAACAATCAAACAAGTACGTGCGGTGATGGATTTACACCGTGATCAGGCTAAACTATTTCTAGGTGGCGTGCCGATGATAGTGAGTGATTCAATCGATTTTATCCGCAGCGATTTAAAAGTGTTTGGTGTGGGCGTTGTGGTCTTTATCATTCTTATTCTGACCGTATCTTTCAGATCAGTTCGTTGGGTGGTTCTGCCGCTAGTGGCTTGCGTCACCAGCGCATTAGTGATGATGGGTTACCTGGGCTGGATGCATTGGCCTGTCACTGTGGTCTCCTCTAATTTTATTTCTCTACTGTTAATCATCACGCTGTCATTAGTGATTCATTTAATCGTGCGTTATCGCGAGGTAGCGGCGCAGACGCCCGACGCCTCACAATTTGAATTGGTCAGCGAAACGATACGCAGTAAATTTTTACCCTGTGTTTACACCGCTATCACAACGATGGTCGCATTTGGTTCATTGCTGGTCAGTGGCATCCGTCCAGTCATCGATTTCGGCTGGATGATGGTGATAGGCATTTCAATATCGTTTGTGCTCGCTTTCACTCTGTTCCCTGCGGCACTGATGTTATTGCCAAAACAAAAGCACGAATCGACAGGTGAGTTTACCGCAACCATCATGGCCTCGATTGCGAAGTTTATTCAAAACCACAGCAAGACAACTCTGCTGTTATTTGTCGTGCTCGCTGGCATAGGTTTATCGGGTTTACCACAACTGTCGGTCGAGAATCGTTTTATTGATTATTACAAGGAAGATACCGAAATTTTTCAGGGCATGAGCCTAATTGACGAAAAACTCGGGGGCACGACGCCGATGGATATCATCATCGATGCACCCGTATCCAAAAAAATTGTGCAGACAGTATCGGATGAAGATAATGACTTCTTTGAGGAGGATGAGTTCGGCGCAGATGATGGTGGAGATATCACGTCATCTAGCTACTGGTTCAATAGTTATGGCTTGATCGACATAGCAGAAATTCATGCCTACCTTGAAAGCCTGCCCGAGACAGGCAAGGTATTGTCCATCGACACGGGTATGCGAATGCTGCAAACCTTGAATGAAGGTGAGCCCTTCGATGACTTCAAGCTAGCGCTTGTTTACAAACGTTTGCCCGACAGTGTCCGGCAGTCGCTTATCACACCTTACCTATCAGAAGATGGGAACCAACTACGATTTAGTATTCGTATTTATGAATCGGATAAAAACCTGAAACGCCAGCAGCTAATCGATACCATTCGAACACATCTAGTCGATGAACTAGGGCTAAAACCGGCACAGGTAAATATCTCGGGCATGGCGGTTCTTTATAACAACTTATTGCAAAGCCTTTTTAAATCGCAAATTTTGACCATAGGCGCGGTATTCATTGCCATTTTATTTATGTTTACGATTTTGTTTAGAGCTGTTCGCCTGTCCATTGCAACCATTGTTCCCAACATGATTGCAGCAGGATTAATTCTCGGTCTAATGGGCTGGGTTGGCATCCCGTTAGACATCATGACCATCACCATCTCGGCCATCAGCATTGGTATCGGCGTTGACGATTCAATTCATTATGTCCATCGTTTCCGCGAAGAATACGCCATCGATCAAGACTACTGGCCCGCGATAAAACGAACTCATAATAGTATTGGTCATGCACTTTATTACACAACGGTGACTGTCGTACTCGGATTTTCGATACTGGCACTGTCTAACTTCATTCCCACCATTTACTTTGGATTGCTATCTGGCCTGGCGATGACAACGGCACTGATTGCGAACCTGATGCTACTGCCGGTATTAATTGTCAAGTTCAAACTTCACTAGCTCAACTGCGTTAGGGTCGCTGCCTCTTCATTAATTAAATCCACACTTTCCCACCGATCTACTATGCTAATGACTTGTGATCTATTGAAGAGGCATGTCAGATATTATGAATATTCGCATTGTATTAATACTCTTACTGCTAATCGCGAGCCCATTGAAGGCCGAGTCACTTAGAATTATAACTGAAAGCTTCCCGCCCTATAACTTTCAAGTAGATGATGAAGCGAAAGGCCTCTCTAGTGAAGTCGTTCAGGCGGTGTTGAAACAGATCAATCTTCAAGCCTCGATTGAATTCTACCCTTGGGCGCGAGCCTATGAAACCGCTCTGACTGATAAAAACATCCTGATTTATTCGATTGCCCGAATCACTGAGCGCGAGGCTTTGTTTCACTGGGTAGGTACCATTGCGCCCTATAAGACATCGCTGTTTAAACTCAAGTCGAACAAGTCAATTCAAGTCAATTCTATTGCTCAGGCAAAGAAATACGAAATTGCGGTGTCATCAAAGGATGTCATTTCCACTTACCTGCGAAGACATCAAATGCCGTCACTGGTGACGGTCGCGAGCGATATCCTAAGTATCCGGTTACTCGCTAACAACCGTATTGATTTAATTGCATCCGATGAAGCTTCGTTTTATCACAGATTACAAGACGAAGGTTTAGACGCCTCTTTGTTCGAGCGTGTGTTTCGACTCGATGAGTTGTCAGATCAACTCTACATGGCCTTTAGCCTAGGTTCAGATACAGATTTGATCACAGCATTTAGAAATGGCCTGGAAATAATAAAGATGAACGGAATATATGATCAAATTCAAATGAGGTACTTTAATATTGAGTAAATATTTGTCGCTTAAACTGCCCACACAATTTTCCTGCCTGAGCAGCCAATCACCACAAATAGTCGCGAGAATGGCAGAATGAGACAGCTACTTCGCAAAGACAACCTTATTGCGAAACGTCTAATTGTGGGCGTTGTTCTGTTTAGTACCTTGCTGACACTTCTTACCACATCGATACAATTATATTTTGATTACAGCAAATCCGTCGACGCGATTAACAAACATCTGTTTGAAATTGAAGTGAGCAGCCTACCGACTATTATTAACAGCGTCTGGGTTATCGACAACGATCAAATTCAAACCCAACTCGACAGCTTGGTGAAACTGCAAGGCATAGAATATATCGAAATAGTAGTCGGTGACGATGTTCGCTGGCAGGCGGGTAGCCAGAAGCAAACAAGCGTCATTGAACGCAACTTCCCTTTGGAACACAAACACCAGGGCAGAATGCAAAATATCGGTACACTTCGAGTACTGGCGGACCTCAAAGAGGTTTACGCTCAACTATGGAATAAGATATACGTAATATTGATCACCAATGCTCTGAAGACCTTCCTGGTAGCCGGATTTATCATCTTGTTTTTCCACTATCTGGTCACGCGGCACTTATATCGATTACTCAAAAGCTTTCGAAACTTTCGACCCCAATCTATTAATACACCGCTCAAATTCAATCGCCATAAAAAACCAGACTCGCCTGATGATGAACTAGACCTAATCACCTCGGCTTTTAATCAATTACAACAAGAAACAAGTGACTCATATCAAAAGTTAACTACCGAAAAAGAAAAGTCACATGTCACTTTGAACTCTATTATAGACGGAGTCATTGTCTGCGACGAATCCTGTCTGGTTGAGTTTATTAATCCAGTAGCTGAGGCCTTAACTGGCTGGACAAACATTGACGCAGTTGGACAGCCTGTCTCGACCGTATTCGAGGTTTTGCATGAAACAACCCGTGAGGCAGTGCCAGACCCAGTCGAAATGGCCGTTACATCTGGCGTTGTACGTCACTCCAATGATCACGCCGTATTAATCAGTCGGTCAGGAAACGAAACAGCGATAGAAGATACGGCCGCACCGATCATTGGTGCCGATGGAAATATTCTCGGTGCAATACTCGTGTTTAATGACGTTACCAGCTCTAGAAAATTCACTCAGGAGCTGAATTGGCGGGCCTACCATGATTCACTGACTCGCCTGCCCAATCGACAAGAGTTTGAACGCCGACTGCAACTAGCGATACCTGCCGATACAAACGAAACAGTCTCGCATATCATTCTGTTTATGGATTTAGATCAATTCAAGATTGTAAATGACACCTGTGGACATGCTGCCGGTGACGATCTACTAAAACAATTGACGTCATTGCTTGACTCGAAAATTCGAAAAAGTGATCTGTTAGCTCGTTTAGGCGGTGATGAGTTTGGTGTTCTACTGCACGATTGCTCCATAGAAAAAGGGCTTCAAGTCGCTGAGAAATTGAGAAAATCCGTAGACAAGTTCCGGTTCACCTGGCAACAGAAATCCTTTCGTATTGGTGTGTCCATTGGTTTCGTTCCCATTCGTGAAAACGACACGGTTAAAAACTACATCCATCATGCCGATATGGCTTGTTACGAAGCAAAGGCTGAGGGCAGAAACCGTATCCATGTTTTTAAGGCTGAAGAAAGAGCTGTTAAAGAAGCCGAATTAAGCTGGGTAAACCTGATTACTGACGCCATTGATAAAAATCAATTCGAGCTACATGTACAGCCCATCGTGTGTGTTAAGTCGTTAAAAGTGCACCACTACGAAATTTTACTGCGCCTCATCTCGGACAATAATAAGATAATCTATCCGAATGAATTTATCCCACCTGCTGAGCGATATGGAATCATGTCGAACGTTGATCGGTGGGTTATCCACCAAACGTTTAGCTGGCTAAAAGCCCAAGCCGCTCATGCCCCCAAAGTTGCGATCAATCTTTCAGGTGCTAGCTTGAGTGACACAGAACTACCCACGTTTGTGGCCGAGTATTTTGAAGATGGCCTTGTGCAAGGAAGTCAGATTTGCTTCGAAATAACCGAGACGACTGCAATTGCCAACCTGTCGCAGGCTATGTCGCTCATCAGCAGTCTAAAAAAACTAGGCTGTAGTTTCGCTCTTGACGATTTCGGTAGTGGCCTTTCATCATTTGCCTATTTAAAAAGCTTTCCAGTTGACTACCTCAAAATCGATGGGGCATTTGTGCGCGATATGGTCGATGACCCGATCGACCAAGCTATGGTGCAAGCCATTCACCAAGTTGGCAAGGTGATGAATATAGAGACAATAGCTGAGTATGTTGAAAATGATGCATTGGTTGACGCCTGCCAGAATATTGGTATCAACTACCTGCAAGGATATGGCGTCGGTAAACCAGTACCAATATCAACACTAGTCTTTAACGAATAACCAGCCTACATTCAACTCCGTCTTCGTTCAACGTTTGCTATTAAATAGCTTCACATGACTCAGATCAAATATATTTCATAAATCCAGTCTCTCCTTTATTGGCTCTAGTAGGTTTGAGAGCTACCGTCATAATAGTATTTTGGGGGAATAATCATATTCAGTCATATTTATGGTTTAATTTTTAATCCAGAACCCACCTTGAAATTAATCAAGATAAAGCTCGATCAAGGGTCTAGCAACATAACACTATTAATTATCCTGCCCGCCTTTATACAACCCATATCGGTTTATATCGGTCGACCTTGGTCTGTTGGCAACTGGGCGCTAGCGACCCATAAAACTAACCAGTAGCAGTGCAGGGCTAATTGCTACACTCTATTTCTTTGCAATTATTTTTGGTATTAATGTGGCTATACAAGCAATTTTCTGGATGGCTCAAACCTACAAAGGGTAGGTGAGTTATCGACTTGCACTGGCACTAGCTTTAACCTTCTTCACAGCTGTGCCTTTACTTCTGGTAGTTTTTTTGAGGTGTATCCAGTATCGTGGATATATTTTATGATTGGACTGCTATTTCTGGTGTTTACGGTAAGGCTAATATTTTTGCGTCCCAGTTATACTCCTTGTCAACTAGGATCGAGGCATTCTGTATGCAAGTTCAATTCGGGCTTAAATGCTCTGGTCGCTTTGCTAGTCGTTAACGCCCTGCTTTGGGTGTTTGATGTTGAACCAGCGCTAGTTCGTTAAGTTAAGTTATACTTTATTGTTAAAGATATCGGGTTGTTTGCAAGCAACCACAAGTACTCTATTATGAGCTAAACTAAGCTATTGTTTTATTAACAGGCATTCAGTACAAAGTCTTATAACTTGTAATATTAAAAAAGATAGAACAAAATGCCTGTGGTATAAAAATAGAGCGTGATAGAATTTAAACGCCACCTAATTATAAATTTATAATTTCGCAAACTAAAAATCATAAACTATCAGTCATTAAACTGGAGAGAGGATTAATAATGAAACGTCGTGACTTATTAAAAGGTGGCGTTGCAGCTGCCGTTGCTACGGGTGCTGCCGCTATTTCTGCACCGGCCATTGCTAAAGGCAAGGTTGAAATTACCATGGTGTCTACCTGGCCACGAGATTTCCCCGGTTTGGGTACAGGCGCGCAAAGATTTGCTGAACGTTTAACTCAAATGACCGATGGTCGCATTACAGTTAATTATTTTGCAGCCAATGAACGTGTCAAAGCATTTGATTCTTTTGATGAAGTTGCATCGGGCAATGCACAAATGTACCACGGTGCCGATTATTACTGGAAAGGCAAGCACCCTGGCTGGGCTTACTTCACAGCCGTACCTTTTGGCATGACCTACACCGAAATTACCGCCTGGATGAAATTTGGTGGTGGTCAAGAGTTACATGACGAACTAGCAGCCGGTTATGGTTTGAAGTGCCTACCCTGCGGCAACACAGGCGTCCAAATGGGTGGTTGGTTTCGTAAAGAAATGAATTCAGCAGCCGATTTTAAAGGCTTAAAAATGCGCATGCCCGGTCTTGGCGGTGATGTCATATCCAAACTGGGTGCTTCACCTGTGTCATTACCAGGTGGCCAAATTTACGAAAACCTGATTTCTGGGGCCATTGACGCAACGGAATGGGTTGGTCCCTGGAACGATAGCTTTATGAAGTTTTATGAAGCGGCAAAGTATTACTACTACCCAGGTATGCATGAGCCAGGCGCACAATTGTCCCTCGGCATGAATAAAAAATTCTGGGATGGCCTGAGCAAAGCCGATCAAATTACGATAATGGCCGCTGCTGAAACTGAAAATTCAGTCATGATGGCAGAATACAACGCTAAAAATGGTGCTGCACTTGCCAAATTAATCTCTGAGCAAGGTGTCAAACTGCGTAGTTTCAGTGATGATATTTACGATAGTTTTGGTGAAGCAGCCGAAGAAGTGTTTGAAGAAGTTCAGCAGCATGATGCACTTGCCAAAAAGATCCACCAGAGCTTTACAGCTTCTCGTAATGAAGTCGGTGCCTGGGCGAAAATCTCGGATCAAGCTTATGTGCAGCAACGCAATCGAGTGTTAGGTCTATAGACCTCTGTAGGTCCTTCAATTGACAAGGACGGGGGGTTAATACCCCCGTCTTTCTCAGCTCTTTCCGTAAACATCCCCCTCTTAAAAATGCAGTATGCTTTTAACTTAACGACTCTTAGCCGCTGTTTCGCCTATTCGATGGTGATCGCGTTACTACTCTACTTGATTAATAACTACTTAGTTTATTGGCAGGGCCTGCCAGGCCCTTTTAATCTCATGTCTCACTATCAATTTGCCGGTCTCGAGGCGCTCTACCAACCACTCGATAGCCAACAAATAAATCATGGGTGGATTCAATTCATTGCCTATCTTGCAACATTAGTGCTAGGCCTGTTTTATGTTCTGAAAACTGCCAACCGAACTTTACATGACGAGGCTTTTCGTTTTGCTTTACTGACTGCTTACATTATTCGGGTGTCATTTTGGTCGGTTGTTTTAGTCGGATCTGTTGATATGTTGATTTCTTTTCTACGCGTTGAAGACCTACTTGAACCCTTAGTCGGCGAAGACTTAACCATACAATTAGGCAGGCCGATATTTCGTGGCAGCTATGTCCACTACCCTCTCATTCTTATATCGTTTTTTATGGCGACCATATTTCGTCAGATTAGCTTTAGTTGGCTGGCGCTATTCGTCGTTTTGGCCGAATTTTCGATCGTGATCAGTCGATTTGTATTTTCTTATGAGCAAGCTTATATGGGCGACATTGTTCGTTTCTGGTATGCCGCTCTATTTTTGTTTGCAAGTGCCTACACACTTGTTGAGGAAGGCCATGTGCGAGTCGATGTGGTTTATGCCGGAATGGCACGAAGAACCAAAGCATTGACCAACACTATCGGCTGCCTTGTACTAGGCATGCCAATTTGCTGGGTCATTTTAATGCATGGAATGGGTGGAAAAGGTAATAGCATCAACAGTCCATTATTGAGCTTTGAAGTATCGCAAAGTGGTTACGGTATGTACGTGAAATATATTATGGCCGGTTTTTTAGTTGTTTTTGCCATGTCCATGCTAATCCAGTTTGTGAGTTACCTTTTGTACAATATTAGTGAACTTCTCAATCCATCGGACGAAGAACACGTTGACTACCGACAGCTTGTTCACAGTAAGCGAGTAGCATAATTCATGGAAACTTATTTTCTCGTTTTACTAGTCGTAACCATGGCGTTTGCACTGATCTCCGGATTTCCAGTGGCATTTGCCTTGCCCGGTTCAGCAATCTTAACGATTACTCTTGCTGCGTTGTCTGGCTATGTTTTTGAAGGCGATACTGACGCTTACTTTGTTTTAGGGGGGCCTAACCAATGGCTGAGTGCCGGTGTGACTAATTTTCGTAGTTTGTACTGGAATGTTGAACGCGACACACTGATTGCTATTCCGCTTTTCGTGTTCATGGGTATCATGTTACAACGCTCGAAAATAGCCGAGGATTTGCTTGTAGCAATGGCTCAGTTATTTGGCCCAGTACCGGGTGGACTAGGCATTTCAGTCGTTTTTGTAGGGGCACTACTCGCAGCAACTACTGGCATTGTAGGGGCCACAGTGATTGCCATGGGCATGATTTCACTACCGGCCATGTTACGTAATAACTATTCGAAATCGCTTGCTTGCGGCACCATTTGCGCGTCCGGCACCTTAGGTCAAATAATTCCACCTTCCATCGTTTTAATTATACTAGCCGACCAACTTTCAAATGCAGCCGACCAGGCAGCAACCATGCGTAAGGCCGACTTCAAAGAAGCCACGGGAAGTTTCTCGATGCCAGGGGATTTTGATGTCGTTTCTGCTAGCGCTGGCGATATGTTCATGGGGGCCTTTATACCCGGATTGATACTGGTTGGTTTATATATGCTCTACATATTAATAACAGCCATCATATCACCCGAAAAAGCTCCGCCAGTGCCTTTTGAAGGAAAATATGACCGTCGTTTTGCGGTCAAAATATTGCTCGCATTAACACCTCCACTAACCCTGATTTTTGTTGTACTTGGTTCGATTATTCTGGGTGTAGCAACCGTTAATCAGGCAGGTGCTGTTGGTGCAGTCGGTGCACTAATAATGGGTAGTTATCGTTTAATGGAAGGAAAACCTAGAGCTTATGTTCCTGCTATTATTGCTGTTATTTCACTGTTTGTTTTAGCTGTTCTCATACAAACTTTTGATTTGAATATTAAAAATATACAAAATTCCTCAGATGCTTTTGGTATTACCCTAGCCGGGATTACCGTACTGGCTTTACTGACATCTATAGGATGGAGTGTCTGGCGCGCTTATAGAATTGATGACACTTTGGTCGGTGTAATGACAGAGACAGCGAAAACCACCTCGATGGTATTCATCATTTTAATTGGTGCCGCAATGCTCACATCAGCTTTTCGTGCATTTGGAGGAGAAGAGTTGGTAAAGGGTTATTTAACCTCGTTACCCGGTGGATTCTGGATTCAGTTTATCGTCGTAATGGCAGTCATTTTCTTCCTTGGTTTCTTTCTTGATTTCATTGAAATAGCCGTCGTTGTAGTGCCCATTGTTGCACCTATTTTACTCGCCGACCCAGGTGCCAATATTACCGCCGTTTGGTTAGGGGTTATGATTGGTTTAAACATTCAAACGTCGTTTTTAACGCCACCATTTGGATTTGCCTTATTTTATCTAAGAGGAGTCGCACCTCCTCAGGTAAAAACCACACAAATTTACAAAGGTGCAGTTGCGTTTATTGGCCTGCAATTATTAGGACTGACAATCGCTGGTTTTTATCCACCACTAGTCAACTACCTGCCTAATAAAACGTATCTCACATCAGAGACAGCTCCACCACCAAGCAATCCAAAACTACAGCAATGTTTAGAAAATACCGTTTTTGAAGATTATGAAGCCAATAAACAAACAATAATTGCCAGTATAGATCAAATTAAATCTATCAACTTGTCTTACCTACCTGATGAATACCAGAACGACCTTACAGAGAGCTTTAGTAAGGCTGCTAAAAGCTTTAGTCTTATAGATGAATTAAAGCAATCAAGAAGTGAATTAGAACTGTTTAAAATATCATATCGACCTATTCATCATGAAGCACGAGCAATAGAAAGAAAACTAAAAACTATCAATGAGCAAATAAAGTTAGCATCAGCATTAATTAGTGACCTGACTAAAAGCGGTAACGGTAACTCATTACTTGAACGCGAAATCCAGCGTAAAGAAAGCTTGCAACAGAATTTTGACCAACTCCAAAATAACCTTCCCGAGCTGTGGAGTGACTCTAAGCAAAGGTTTGACCAACTGTTTGATTTAGCTAATCGGGCTAGTCGAAATTATCGACGTAATGCTGATGAAAGTTATGAAGTGATTCAGGTAATGCAAAAAATGTTGAGTGAGCATCAATCATTACAAGTGAATTTAGCCAACCTTGAATCGTTAACAACCGTCATTGAACACCAGCCAGCAGCGCAGGCAATACAACAAATTAAACTTTATACAACCCAACTGGCTGATTTCACAAACGTATCGTCTATTCAATCAAAGTTGTCTAAAGCACGTCGAATTCTAAAGAAAAATGCCAATGATATTGAAAAATCAATTTATAAAGTAACGTTAGCGATTAAAGAAATGAAATCTGAAATAGAATGGCGTCAACAAGCAGGGGAAAAATTGATACCAGAATTAACCATTTATAATGACGCTATTCGCATGACTATCGGCATGCGGCTACAAAAACGCCTAACACCTGATCAGGCTAACAGCGTTGCTTCTTGTCTGGCCGCTCATCGAGATATTTCTCTGCACTTTTAACCTAATATTGGCGTCTAAAAGTTCTAACAGAGTAATAACATGGCCATTGCGCTTTTAGTCAGACCAGATTATCCATTGTGAGAGCGTTGAGTATAAATTATCTAGCTCAATTGGCTTAGTAATGTGACCGTTCATCCCTGCGTTTAAGCATTTCTCTTGGCTGCCGTCCTGTGCATCGGCAGTCAAAGCAATAATAGGCACTTGACGGTAAGAATCAATTTGGCGGATCTTACGAGTCGCCTGGTAACCATCCATTACTGGCATTTGGCAGTCCATTAGAATGCAGTCAAACTTTTTTTTCTTTGCCTCATTAAACGCCTCTGCTCCATTAACCGCCACAGTAACTTCAACTTGCATATTGGCCAGCACTTCCTGCATTAAAAGACGATTGATTTCTTTATCCTCAACTAAAAGAATTTTAGCACCTTCTATTTGGATTAAATGCGGTGATTGAGACTGAATACTAAATTCACTTAATTTCATAACCTCGTTAACAGAGATAGCCTTCTTT
>JBLILW010000012.1:0-21801 GCA_047638435.1 Urechidicola sp. | reverse complement strand
ATCATCTATAGCTTGCAATGGGTCTAGTGGGGCCGAACCTATTGGAGCGGTGTCTATAGGAGCTAAATCTATAGGGTCTAAGGCATTCGCCATCATCAGCCCCAAGGTTCGCTCGTCGGCATCGGCGGCATCGATACGGCCACTTATTTCACCGTCACATAAGACAATAATACGATCACTCACAGACATAATTTCATCTAATTCTACTGATACCAGTAACACCGCCTTACCGGCATCACGCATGTCGATAATACGTTGATGAATAAATTCGATAGCGCCAATGTCGACACCACGAGTGGGTTGGCCTATGAGTAAAACCTCGGGGTTGCGCTCCATTTCTCGCGCCAAAATGAGCTTCTGTTGATTACCACCAGAGAAATTTGCCGACTTTAAGTGAGGGTCAGCCGGACGCACATCAAAAGCCTTCATTAGTGATTGACAGTTGGTCTCGACCTTACTGCTACTAAGCCAAATACCCGAGTTGATATTTGGATCGGTGTGATAGCCTAACAATGCCGATTCTCTGGCACTAAAGTCGGTAATTAAGCCCATACGGTGGCGATCTTCTGGCACATGAGCCAAACCAAGCTCTCGTAACCGATCGGGAGTCAATGGGTGCTGGGCATCCATTTTGAAACCTAATACTTCAATACTGCCACTGGTCATAGGCACTATGCCCGATAAAGCTTCTAACAGCTCTGTTTGGCCATTACCTGACACGCCGGCCACGCCTAACACTTCACCAGCACGCAGCTCAAAGCTAACCTGTTTTAAACGTTCAACACCTTGACTATCAGCGACCGTAAGGTCTTTAATCTTCAACAATGGCGCCAGCACATTGGCGGGATTTTTATCGACCTGCAACAACACCTTACGGCCTACCATCAATTCGGCCAATTCTTCTCGGCTAGTATCTTGAGTGTCTCTGTGGGCGACCATTTGGCCTGCGCGCATGACTGACACTTGATCGGTAATGGACATGATTTCACGTAATTTATGGGTGATTAACATGATGGTGACGCCCTGTTGCTTAAGGGCATCAAAAATACGGAACAGTTCTTCTGTTTCTTGTGGCGTTAGAACGCCGGTTGGCTCATCCAAAATCAATATTTTGGCGCCTTTATAGAGTGCTTTAAGTATCTCGACTCGTTGCTGCGAACCGACTGACAGCGTATCTATGGTGGCATCTAAGTCTACCTTTAGGCCATATTCATCGGCTAAGCGCGTCAGCTCTTTACGTGCAGCTGCCAAACCATCGGCCAACAGCGCACCGCCTTCACAGCCTAAAATCACATTTTCTAACACAGTGAAGTTTTCTACCAGCATAAAATGCTGATGTACCATACCAATGCCAGCGGCAATGGCTTGATGGGAATCGGTAAATCTATAGGACTGGCCTAGGACGTCAATTTGTCCTGAATCGGCCTGATAAAAGCCATACAGAATACTCATTAGGGTGGACTTACCCGCACCATTTTCGCCAACTATACCGTGAATATTGCCCTGCCTAACTTGCAAACACACCTTGTTGTTGGCATGGACAGAACCAAAGCGTTTATCAATATCGGTTAATTCAATCGCGAAATTATCGATCATAGTCATTGGTCTTTGGTTGTCGGGCTGCGGACAAAAGTGTCGGTTAGCGGTCCATTACGAACCGCCAGCCGCATGCTGCAAGCTATTAATTAGCCCTAGTAATTACAGGTGTTATCTGACATATAGTCATGAACTGCAATATCACCACCGATGATAGATGCCTTAAGTGCATTTACCTTAGCTTCCATATCTGCAGTAACCAAAGCACGGTTGTGCTCGTCAAGCGCCCAATCAACACCACCCTCAGCAAGACCCATAACGCTTACGCCAGCTTCCCAAGTGCCGTTGTTAGCAGACGCATAGCTCTTGTATGCAGCTTCACCAACGCGCTTAACCATAGACGTTAGCATGGTGCCAGGCTGTAGGTGATTTTGGTTAGAGTCTACACCGATAGCCCACTTGCCAGCGTCAGCAGCCGTTTGATAAACACCAAAACCAGTACCACCAGCAGCAGCAAATATGACGTCAGCGCCAGCTTCGATTTGGCTACGAGTCAACTCGCCACCCTTAGAAGGGTTACCAAAGGCAGCAGGGGTTGAACCTGTCATGTTATGAATAACATTAATGTTTGCATTGACGTGCTTAGCACCTTGCTCATAACCACAACCAAAACGGCTAATGAGAGGAATGTCCATACCACCAACAAAACCGATAGTGCCGGTTTCTGACTTCATGGCCGCTAAAGCACCGACTAGAAAAGAACCTTCGTGTTCTTTAAATACGATGTTCTGAACGTTGGCTTCTGGAACAACCATATCAATCAAGGTGAACTTAGTATTGGGATAAGCTTTAGCAGCAGCACTTAAGGCGTTAGCTTGAGAGAACCCGACAGCAACGATTGGACTGTTGCCACGTTTAGCAAGCTTCTTAAGGCCTTGTTCTACCTGAGCTTCGTTTGTGGGTTCTACTTCGCGAACACTGATGCCCGTGTCGGCAGTAAAACGTTTGACGCCGTTATAAACAGCCTCGTTGAATGATTTGTCGTACTTGCCTGCTTTGTCATAGACAACCGCTGGCTTAATGTCTGCTTGAGCAACGGTTGTAGTTAATGCAACTACGCCAGCCGCAATTGCTATGGTGATTTTATTTAACTTCATTGGGTTCTCCTAGGTTTACGTTATATTCAGCTTAAGCTGTTTTTCTTCTTCTCTTTATTCAGTCGCCGTATGGCGCCCAAATATTCTTCACTTGCGTGGCTTGGCATAAAAATTCCAAGCCTTCACTTTGCAACGGATCAAGCCAATCTCGATCCATTTCCAAATGAGTCCACATGCGTTTTAAATCGGTAACACTCGCCTGCTCAGCGTGCTTATTAATACTGGCATCAGCCCAGCACCACATTGCATCTACTTCGGCGTGGCCTGCTAGGTGGTTGGCAAGGTCTGCCTTGGCACCCGCCACTATATTCACGACACCAGCAGAAATATCTGATGTTTCAAGCACTTGCACCAGTTCTAGCGCAATGCTTGGGTAACGTTCACTAGCAACTAATACCACTCGGTTGCCCATGGCAATCGCCGGAGCCATAATTGCAATAGTCGAAATAAACGGTTGATGTGTTGGCGCTATTAAGCCAATCACCCCCACAGCTTCTGGCAACGCTAAAGTGACGCCGCGATAGGGTGCGTTATGCACCGCACCATCGTATTTGTCGGCCCACGCCGCATAGCTAAAGAGGCAAGAAATAGCGGCATCAAACTCAACTTGGGCTTGAGTCTGGTTATAACCACAAACCTGTTGTAATCGTTTTAGCCACTCATTTTCTCTTTGTGACAGGTTTTCAGCCAAAAAGTAAATTACCTGGGCACGCCCGTGAGCTGTGTTTTGGGTCCACGAAGATGCCTTTAAAGCCGCCGATACTGCATTGCGAATATCCTTACGGTTGCCGACACCCACCATAGCAGCGACACTACCATCGTTGTTATAACAAGCTTGGCTATGACCCGAATCGGGTCTGACCTGTTTGCCACCCACATAGAACTTTAAGGTACGATCAATAGACGTGCTATTAAACTCTGGTTGTGACGATGGTGTCGAAGCAAAGGTTGGGGTAGTTGGTGTAGCCATCACTGTGAGGCCAGTAGGCGTCAAGTATTCGTATAAACCTTCTTTGCCACCCTCACGCCCAAAACCCGATTCCTTAACACCACCAAAACCGCAGGATGCATCAAACTGATTGTGGCTGTTTATCCATACCACGCCCGCTTTAATTATAGGCGCGACATCCATGGCGCGATTGATATTTTCGCTCCAAACACTCGCGGCTAGGCCGTACCGACTATTGTTTGCCAACGACACAGCCTCAGCTTGAGTGCGGAAGGTCATAGAAACGAGCACAGGGCCAAATATTTCTTCTTGCACCAGTGGATGACTTGAATCGACATCGGTTATTAATGTTGGAGGGTAATAGTTTTTCTGTGGAATTTTTGCATGAGCTTGATAGGCTTGCCCCCCCTCAAGTAGGCCTGCGTTAACAAGTTCGTCAACACGCGTAAATTGTAGCTGGCTCACAAGGCTGCCGACATCTATAGACTTATCCAAAGGCGATCCTGTGCGTAATTGCTGCATGCGTATTTTCAGCTTGGCATGTAATTGTTCTGCAACTGGTGCTTGCACCAGCAAACGTGAACCGGCACAACAGACCTCGCCTTGGTTAAACCAAATCGAGTCTACTAGGCCGTCAACGGCGGCATCTAAATCGGCATCTTCAAATACGATAAAGGCTGATTTTCCGCCCAGCTCCAGGGTTAACTTTTTACCTTGTCCTGCCGTAGCCAAACGAATGGCACGGCCTACAGCGGTAGATCCAGTGAAGGCAACTTTGTTGACATCTTCATGCACCGCAAGGGTGGCACCAGTCTCGCCAGCGCCATTAATAATATTCACCACACCAGCAGGCACACCAGACTCGTGACACAGTTGAGCAAACAGCATAGCCGTTAAGGGTGTTTGCTGTGCGGGTTTAATAACAATGGTATTGCCCATAGCGATGGCAGGAGCCACCTTCCATGCCAACATCAGCAAGGGGAAGTTCCATGGAATAATTTGAGCCACGACGCCAACTGGGCCATGGTTGGGGAAGGTTTGCTGTTGTAGTTTTGCCCAACCCGCATGGTGATAAAAATGACGAATAGCAAGCGGAATGTCAGCATCTCGGCTTTCACGTATGGGCTTGCCGTTGTCTAAGCTTTCTAAAACTGCGGCTAGACGAGACTGTTTTTGCAAATTGCGCGCCAACGCATAGAGTATTTTGGCACGACCCAATCCACCCAATGCCCACCAACCGGGTTGAGCTTGACGAGCGCTAGCAATCGCGATATCAATCTGTTCGCTGCTAGCCACTTCGATCTGTGCCAACAGTTCTGAGGTGGCGGGGTTACAGACGTCAATTAGCGCTGCATCTGCCTGACTAACAAAAGCGCCATCAATGTAGTGGCCAAAGCGATGATTGTTTTGCTGCAACCACGCCTGAGCTTCACAGTCACTCTCTAGCGCTTGGCTGTAATTGAGCTGTTCAAATTCTTGTAGTATTGTCATCGCGAAGTCTATGTCTGATTTACGCTAAAGCGTGTCGATAAGCGGCTGAGTAGTAACCACTGTCATAGTGATCTAGCTGACGCTCTATATCTCCCAGTAAACTGGACGCACCAAAACGAAATAAATCCGGTTCTAGCCAACGACGCCCCAATTCTTCTTGCATCATCGTCATGTAGAGCAAGGCGGTTTTGCTGTCGCTTACGCCACCTGCTGGTTTAAAGCCAATATAAAAACCAGTGAGCTGGAAATACTCTCGGATCATTCGCACCATCACCAAACTGACCGGCAAGGTTGCATTGACCGCTTCTTTACCTGTCGAGGTTTTAATGAAATCTGCCCCAGCCATCATACAAACCATAGACGCTTTAGCAACGTTGGCCAAATGACCTAATTCACCAGTCGCTAAAATGGTCTTTAAATGAGCGGAACCACAGGCTTTACGGAAGGCTTTAACTTCATCATACAAGGCTAGCCAATTGCCTTCTAAAACGTGTCTGCGGCTAATAACAATGTCAATTTCATTGGCTCCGGCGGCCACAGAATACTCGATTTCGGCAATACGTAATGGTAATGGGGACAGGCCTGCCGGGAATCCGGCGGACACGGCGGCCAAGTGAATACCAGTACCCTCAAGGCTAGGGCGTGCTGCGTCAAGCATTTCGTGGTATACGCAAATTGCAGCAGTGCATAGCTTGAGTGATTCAATACCTAGACGCCGCTGTAAATCTGTACCTAGCGGTTTTTTAGCCTTACTACATAGCCGCTTAACACGGTCTTGCGTATCGTCACCCGACAGGGTTGTAAGGTCTATTAAGCTAATGGCTTTAAGCAACCAAGCGGCCTGCTGTTGCTTTTTAATACTGCGTCTAGCGCCGTAGCTCGCACAGCGTCGTTCAACGGCACTTTTATTAACGCGTATCTTATCAAGCTGCTGTAAATCTAACGCCATACCCGTGTTGCGTACTAAATCAGCCCGTTCAGTTATAGGGTGAGCATCACCAGCACCGGTTGAATGATCGACAGATTTAACCAAGCTAATTGGACCTTTTATTGTCATTTATTTCAACTCCACCAAGGAGACCATTTTTTCAGCCGTCATTTCATCCATCACAAGGTCTGTTACTAAACCAGAGCGCAAAGCACCCAGCAAAGCCTGCTCCTTGTCGAGGCCACCGGCTACCGCTATCACGCGTTTGCCCGCCATTTCAGCCGCTTTAATACCCAAACCATGACCATTGAGCGGGTGATCAACCAGCTTGCCCATGATGTCGTAGAAACTACCGATCAAATCACACACAGCCCCTGCTGCTCGAAGTTGCTCCAAATCATTGTCCGTAACCAAACCAACACTATGCAGGTAGTGATTGGTTTTGAGTCCACCAACACCGACCGCATACAGATTAGCATTGCGAGCTAAATTTAAACTAAATTGCACACTGGCCTGAGCCATCAACATCTCATGCTCTTCATCATCACGAGCCAAGTAAGGGACAGGCATAAAATAGCCCTCACCCCCAGTGCGCTCAACAAACTGTTGCACTACATCGAGCCGGTTGGCCGAAAATTTTCGGGTAAAACTACCGGAAACAGACGCAAAGGTAAGATCAGCACGGTTAATTTTCGGTAGTTTCGATGCTAAAGCCGACAGCGAGCGGCCTTTGCCAATACCAATGCAAGAAGATTTCGGCAATTGATTAAGAATATTATAGAAAAACCGTGCAGCGCCAGCGCCAACTTCATTAAAACTGGCTTCATTAACGTCTGCATTAATATGACTTGATGAGGCATTTGTAGATGGGCGAGTTGAAGCTGAACCAATTGAAGATGGCGCGATTAAACAGGAGCGTAAGCTGAATTTTTTGGTCAACTGTTCCTCCAGCTCAACGCACCGAGCCGGCTCACCTTCAATAAATATCTTAACCATACCCTTTTGTTGCGCGAGTTGGATTAACCGATGCGCCTTAATAGGTGACACATCTAACCGCGTAGCCACTTCACCTTGAGTATAACCGCCGATAAATGACAGCCAAGCAGCCCGTGTAGCAAGATCTAACTGCTCTGTATCCACGTGTTGGTTTGAATATTTGGCATTCATAATGTAAAATTTTACACTAGATGAAAAATTAAACAATTGTTTTATCCGCCACAATGCCACCTTTACCTAGAAGCGCCTTCACCAATAGTTATAGGCCTGCTACTTTTTGAATAGCGAATTAACATGGCCCAAAAAACAACTGCCACGTGTCGTTCTGGAGGCGCTTACTAAATATGACGGTATATAACGATTATAGAGATTAAGTTAACTGGAAGTCAGTGGGGTGCGAAAAAGTGATCTAGATATGCTTCCTGGGTATTAGTTGTCAGGACAATATCGGACTTTTATATCTTCTTCGACTACACTTTCTTGCTTACTTTTACCCTCGATTCAGGGACATACTATGGTGCAGTCAACATCCTGTAGACCAGATGGGGCAACCTATCGCAGAGCCTTAACGGGTATTGGTTTTAATCTGTTAGGGGACGATATGTCCCAAATATTTGATTTTTTGAGGCAAGTGTTAACCATTGCACCGGTTTATGACGATACAGATTTTGCTATCTTGCGCCACGATGGCATAGAATTCATGTTACACAGCGATGCCAGCTATCACCGTAATCCGTTTGTGGGTTTATTAGAGCAAGGCGCTATGCGTGGCAACGCTGCAGAGTTGCGGTTGTATGGTGTAGACCCAGACACTGCTGCCTCTCAAGCTCAAAGCCTGGGTCACTACATATTACAAGAGGCAGGGGATAAACCTCACGGACTGAGGGAGGCCTATATTCTAGATGACAACGGTCATATTTGGGTTCCTAGCATAGTTATACATCATGCCGTCTAGTGCTTCGTTAACTAAGGGACGAGGGCAAACGGTATTCTCAGGTTTTTTCGCTGCTTACTTTATTTGTTTTGGTTTGGTGTTGCCGTTTATGCCGTATTGGATGGTAAGTCGAGGTTTAGATGCCCAAGAGGCAGCGTTGATTCTTAGCTCTGCATTTGTGAGTAAAGTGTTTTTTGGTTTGGGTGTAGGTGTCTTGGCAGACGCAACCGGCCATAAAAAGCGCTGGATATTGTTGTTATCGGTGCTCACCTTTGTGGGGTTTGGTTTATTTGTACAATTAGAAACCTTTTGGCCGATGCTCATAGCTTGGTTTGTAGTAGGTGCTTTACAAACCAGCCATATACCCATGGCAGACGGGTTGGCAATCGCTACTTCTCGGCTAGGAAAACTCAATTATAGCGGTGCGCGGTTATGGGGTTCAGTCGCTTTTATCGCGTCTTCCACTCTAAGTGGACTTTACCTTGCAGCCTATAGCATTGATGCATACCCACATTTACTCTTGGCACTGGCTGCTATAGTGATCGTTTCTGTTTTACCCTTACCTGATATCCGCCCACAATCAAAAACAAGCCGAAGGTTGGCTTTCTTAGAGCTGTTTAAATTACCTGGGTTTGTTGTCGTAGTTGGCGTAGGCGGTTTGTTACAGGCTAGCCATGGCGCACTCTATACGATTGGCACCTTACATTGGATTCAGGCAGGTATAAGCGAATCGATTATTGGTCTGTTGTGGGCTCAAGGTGTAGTCGCAGAGGTAGTTCTGTTTGCCTTTGGCATGTGGTTACTAAGGAAAATTGGAGTTAAAGGTCTGTTATGGATGGCAGTGATTGGGGGAGCTACTCGTTGGCTTGCACTTGGCTGGTCAAGTGATATAAGCCTGCTTTTTACTGTGCAGATATTGCATGCCTGCAGCTTTGCTGCCACACACTTGGCCATGACCCAATACATAACCCAAAAAGTACCAGACCAGTTGACGGCTTCTGCACAAGCTTTATATGATGCAATCGCTATGGGGGCATTGATGGGTATAAGTATGACTTTAGCCGGTGGTTTCTATGCACATATTGGAGGTAAAGTCTTTTGGGCTATGGCTGTGTTATCCATCTGCTCTGGGATTGTTCTTAAACGCTATGCAAAGTTAATTTAACCTAACCGCCTTTAGGATTTCACCCCTAAATAGTGATCAAAATCGACCCTATCAAACCTTTTTGAAAAATTAAAAGGTGATTAGCAAGATCACTCAGCTCCAGGTGAGAGGTGGGTTTTAAGCCAGCAAAAATGTCAAACTAACCATGCTAATCACCTGACTTTATTTATCCAATTAATAACTATTGCCTATTAAACACTTCTGTTTTCTTGGTCTATAATGTTTCGGACTAATAAAAGTGCCTACATAAATATAGAGATGAGAATAAAAAAAAGATATTCGAATGGCTTGAAAGGAAGCGATATCTAGACAAAAAAACCACGATAATCGTGGCTTAAAATGGCTATACATATACATGATGAAGGTTTTAATTATTCAATTTACCCGAGTGTTTAGCGTAGTGTTCTAGCTGATACTCGGTCGGGTCTTCGAGGTATAAATCACGATTTGCTTCTGATTCAAAATAGATAATCAACTTATCGTCATCTTCTTTTTCTATGACGAAAGGCATATCCATTAGTTGGTCTAATGATTTTCCGGTAATAGGGTCCGTTGTTTCTATTCTATATGTCATAATGATCCCCTGTTCTTTATCATTGATTGACTTTAGTCATTATTTATAACGCTTTTACAACCATTTGAAAAGAAAATTTGATGACTTATATTTATCTGACTAATAATCAGGTAATTAACAAGTAAACCTAATGTAATTTATTACATTAACACTTTAAATAACTTATTCTAATAAATAAATTAAATATGAAAAATTACGACGTCTACGCAATTGGCAATGCATTGGTTGATATTGAGTATCACACCAGTCCCGAAAAACTAACCGAATTGGGAATCGAAAAAGGGGTAATGGCCTTGATTGATGAGTCACGACAAAATAGCTTAATCAATCACTTAGGTGATTCACACGAAAACATGGCTTGCGGTGGTTCGGCTGGCAATACCACCATCAGCTTAGCTCAGTTCGGTGCCAATGTTCATTATGATTGCCATGTTGCCAATGACTTTAGTGGACAGTTTTTTGCGAGTGATTTACAGGCCAGCAATGTCGACTCTAATCTTAGACTTGATGATAGTTATCTCGGCGTCACCGGCAAATGTTTAGTTTTCGTCACGCCAGACGCCGATCGCAGCATGAATACTTTTTTAGGTGCCTGTATAGAATTAAGCAGCGCTCATGTTGATGAAAATGCCATAAAACATTCAGACACTCTTTATATTGAAGGCTATTTGGTTGCTTCAGAAGGGACTATGCAGGCTGCAATAACAGCCATTCAATTGGGCAAGCGCCACAACAAGAAAGTAGCCATTACCCTGTCTGATCCGAACATGGTCACTTTTTTTAGAGATGGCATGCTAAAAATGATTGGCGATGGTGTCGATTTACTCTTTGCCAACGAAGAAGAAGCTTGTGGCCTGGCGCAAACAAAGGATTTACAAGAAGCGATATCTTTTATAAAAGGACATGCCCGCACCTTTGCTATCACTCGTGGCAAGCTGGGTGCCATTGTATTTGATGGCGATAATTTAATCGAAATTGCAGGTCACCCTGTTGATGCTGTCGATACACTAGGTGCTGGTGATTTGTTCGCAGGCGCGTTCCTGTATGGCTTATCTCAGGGCATGAGTTTTCAACAATGTGGTGATTTAGCATCCCTCGCTTCGTCCAAAATAGTCACTCAATATGGCCCTCGGTTGGATGTGAGTGACACAAAAGAGATACTGGCTAAATTTAGGGCTGGTATTTAACTAGCCAATAGTTAAAAATAGCCGACTTTGTCGACGTCATGGGCCGCGTCTAACGGCCTGTTTTCATCGGCCTATTCTGATCGAATTGTCTTACAGGATTCTACGTACTAATGACCATGCATAACACCAAAGATCTACGCATCAAAGATATGAAAGAGATTCTATCTCCAGAAGAGCTAATGGCTGATTTGCCATTGACTGAACAGGCATCAAGCACTGTTTATGATGCTCGTCAGGGTATCTATGATGTCATAGACGGCAAAGACGATCGTCTGGTAGTGATCATTGGCCCTTGTTCAATCCACGACACTAAAGCAGCCCTTGAATATGCACAGCGTTTAAAGCTGGTTAAAGATGAGCTAAAAGATGACTTATTAATCATCATGCGCGTTTATTTTGAAAAGCCTCGCACAACAGTTGGTTGGAAAGGCTTAATCAATGACCCAGACCTAGATGAAAGTTACCATATCAACAAAGGTGTTCGTATGGCTCGTGAACTGCTGCTGACTCTGTCCGAGATGGGTATCCCTGCGGGACACGAGTACCTGGATCTGATTAGCCCACAATACATTTCTGACCTGGTTTCCTGGGGTGCGATAGGTGCACGTACGACCGAAAGTCAGGGCCACCGCGAGTTGGCATCTGGTTTATCTTGTCCTGTCGGTTTCAAAAATGGAACAGATGGCCGGCTTCAAATCGCGATTGATGCGATTGGCGCAGCTCAGAATCCACATCACTTTTTATCACTGACACTACAGGGAAAATCAGCTATTTTCGGTACAACCGGCAACGCGTATTCTCATGTTATTTTGCGCGGTGGCAGTCGTCCAAACTATGACCGTGAAAGTGTAAACGAGGCCGTAGAACAGTTGGCCGCCAAGGGACTCAATCCACGAATGATGGTCGATTGCAGTCACGCTAATAGCCAAAAGAAATTTGGCAAGCAAGTTGAAGTTTGCCGGGATATCGTTCATCAACTAAAGACTGGACAAGACAATATCTTTGGATTAATGATCGAAAGTCATTTAGTCGAAGGACGGCAAGATCAAGTCGCAGGTCAAGCGTTGACTTATGGACAAAGCATTACCGATGGTTGTATTGGTTGGGATACATCGGCCAGCTTGTTGCATGAGTTAGCGCAAGCCGTTAGAGATAGAAGGGCATTGGCGAAATAGAGTCAGTTAAATCAGCTAAAGGGGCACCTCTAAAGGGCATCTCTAATAATAATGCCTTTTCAGTTTGACCTTCGTTCACGACTATTAACTGGAATCGACCACCTGGAACTATCGTTGTTACCTAGGTGGTCGAATATTTAATGGTTACTAAACCCCCATCTAAAAAAAATACCAAACCTAGACCTAAGGCAAGGGCTAAGGTAAAGCACCCGCAGACCCAATCTAAATCTAAAAAGTCAGCCTCGATTCAGAAAAATAGCCATTCCCAACATTATAGCTTTAAGCGTTACCTCCTTGGTTTCATAGCCCTTTCTTTAATCGCTTTTAGTGCCTACCTGTATTTCCTTAATAATCTAATCAATCAGCGTTTCGACGGTGATACCTGGGCGTTGCCTTCGCGCATTTATGCACGACCACTCGAACTTTATACCGGTATGCCTCTTAATCGCGAGTCGTTAAAATTCGAGTTGGAGCTGTCTACCTATCAACGAGTCCGCTATCGACCTAAGCCCGGCCAATATAGGCTGCTTAACCAATCAATTGATCTCTACACCCAAGACTTTGAATATAGCGACTTAGTAGAACCAGGTCGGTTGATTAATGTCGAATTTGTAGGTGACAAAGTAACCGGCATCAAGGATTTGGTCTCGAACACGCCTCTTAAATTACATCGATTACCTCCTGCTATCATTGGCAGTTATCACCCCCAAAATGGCGAAGACCGCCTTCTGTTAACCAGTGACCGTATTCCAGAAGAATTACAGCAAATTTTAATCGCAGTTGAAGACAAACAGTTTTTTAATCACTTTGGTATCAATCCAGTATCGATAATACGCGCTCTGATCGCCAATGTGCGCGCGGGGAAAACAGTGCAGGGCGGCAGTACGTTGACTCAGCAGCTTTCGAAGAACCTGTTTTTGACGTCTGAGCGATCACTATTGCGCAAGATCAATGAAGCTTTTTTAGCGCTGTTATTGGAAGCTCGATTTAGCAAAAAAACCATTCTTGCCGCCTATATCAACGAAGTTTTTTTGTTACAGCAAAACAGAATAGCCATTCACGGTTTCGAATTAGCGAGTCAGCGATTGTTTAAACTGCCAATAGAACAACTCAGTACCGACAAGTTGGCTTTACTGGTCGGCATGGTGAAAGGACCGTCCAGTTATAACCCGATTGTAAACCCCGAGGCCGCTTTAACCCGTCGTAACCTGATATTGCGGGTGATGCATGATGAAAAGTTAATCGACCCAACTGAGTACACGCATTTAACCAAGCAACCATTGGGTGCAGTTAAGCGCTTGCCGGGCGTCAATCCGTTTCCGGCTTATGTTGACTTGGTGAAACGCCAACTTAAAAGTAGCTACTCGTCTAGTGAGCTATCGGCTAAGGGACTACGCATATTCACGCCGTTTGATCCTTTAGTCCAACGTGCACTGCACACTGGTTTAAAAAATGGACTATTGCGTTTTGGTCAGCCCAATTTACAGTCAGCCGTCGTCATAGCCGATTATTTAAACGGAGATATTCAGGCGCTAACTGGGGATTCTCAGGTTGATTATCCTGGTTTTAATCGGGCTGTGATGGCGCAACGCCCCATCGGATCACTGATAAAACCGTTGTTACTTTATAGCCTATTGGATGGCAATCGTTCGCTGGCCACTCCGGCAAATGACAAAGCAATTAATATTAAACAGTCGGATGGAAATATCTGGACGCCTAAAAATTACGACCGGAAATTTCACGGAAAGATGACGCTTTATCAGGCTTTTGTTAAATCTTACAACCTGCCTTTTGTCAATTTTGGTGTTGAAGGTGGCCTAGAGGCACTGGTTAAGAATCTAGAGCGAATTGATTTGCTCAAACATGAGGTTGTTTACCCCTCTATTTTGTTGGGGACTTCGGCCATGTCGGCTTTAGAAGTGACTCAAATGTATCAGGTGATTGCTAATAATGGCTACTTCACACCTCTGACGACTATTCGTCAGGTCAGCGATAAAGATAATCGGGTGCTTGATCGAATGCCCTTAAAATCACAAAAGATATTTAGTCAGGCGCAAATGATTCAAGTTCAACGAGCGATGGTTGGCGTAGTCGAGGAGGGCACCGCAAAATATCTTAATACTCGGTTTAAAGGGCGAACACTGGCGGGCAAAACGGGTACCACAAACGATGCCAGAGACTCGTGGTTCGCTGGATTTAGCGATCGACTGTTGGGTGTCGTCTGGTTAGGTAATGATGACAACAAGCCGATCAATTTAACCGGTTCGTCAGGTGCTTTGCGAGTATGGGCCGATATCATGGCACAACAAAAAATTAAGCCGTTTAAAATCAGTCGTGACGCCACTCTTGAGTGGCGCTATATTAACCGTAAAAATGGTCAGTTAACAAAGCAGCATTGTTCGAATAGTGTATTGTTACCCTTCATTAAATCACAGGTGCCCACAGGGCGTTCATCCTGCGAATAATGGGTAATTCAGCAACCGTATTTAGATATGCATATCTAATATTAGGAATCAGGATAAATGCATCCAGTCAGAATTAACTTAGTAAGTATAAAAGCAACCAATATAGGGTTAATCCTACTGAGCTTTTTGGCTGCATCCTGTTCAGTGCCAACGATTAATACTAATCAGTATCAGGGTGAAGTAACCACCGAAAAAAGCAGTAATCAAGCCAGTAACGGCCCAGTGCTCGAGTTACAGCGTCTTGCTACCAGTGCTTTAAATCAGCAGCAATATGATCGGTCAGTCAATTACCTGCAACGTGCGATAAAAATCGAACCCCGTAATGCACACACTTGGCACTATTTGGCAAAAAGTTACTGGCATAAAAAAAACTATCCTCAATGCCTCGATATGATCCAACGATCGTATAGCTATAGCACGGTGGAAGATGATTTAGATCGCGCCAACGATGCGCTTAAAACTCAGTGTCTGGCGGATTAATTATGGGCGTATTATCTACCGAGCTTGATGTCGATGCGGTACTGGGTACCGATGGTATTATTAAGCAGGAAATTGCCGATTTCAGGCCGCGTCAAAGTCAACTCGAGATGTCTCGTTTGATCGATAAGGGCATTGAAAATGGCGAATGCCACTTGATTGAAGCCAGTACGGGCATTGGCAAGTCTTTTGCTTATCTGGTTCCGGTATTTCTCAGTAAGAAGAAAGTAGTCATTTCGACGGGTACCAAGAACCTGCAAGATCAATTGTTCTACAAAGATATTCCGTTGATCAAACGCATTATAGTCAATTCAAAAAAAACAGCACTACTCAAAGGCCGCAGTAACTATTGCTGTCCCTACCGAATCGAATTGTTTCGTCAACAAAAAAAATCTCAGTCGCGAGAAATGGACTCACTATTTACCGCTCTACATGAATGGTCTGAAACCAGTAAAACCGGTGATATTAGTGAATTTGCCGCTATCCCTGAAAATGATCCACTCTGGTTTTATGCCACATCAACCGCTGATAACTGCCTGGGCAGCGAATGTCCCAGTTTCGATGATTGCTTTGTAGTGAAAGCGCGTAAGAAAGCAATGGATGCCGATGTCGTTGTCATCAATCATCATCTCTATTTTTCAGATCAGGCGTTAAAGAAAGATGGTTTCGGTGAAATTTTGCCCGAAGCTCAGGTAGTCATTTTCGACGAAGCGCACCAATTGCCTGATATCGCCAGTCTCTTTTATGGCAACCAACTTACGATGCGTCAAATTGAAATGATGTGTAAAGATACTATCGCGGCAGAACTAGCAGAAGCCGCCGATTCAAAACTATTGAAACCAGCCTGTGACGCCTTAAGCAAAGCAGTGGCCGACTTCAGGTTAGCGATAGGCCAGTTTCCAGAAAAAGCAGAATGGATGCGTATTCAAAATGCACTGCCGATGCAAAAGGCAGTGAAGATGGTGCAAGCAGAGTTAAAGGCACTAAAGAAGTCACTCGACACGCTGACTGGTCGTGGTAAAGAATTGACAAGCTGTTCAAAACGACTCGAATCGATCGATTTAGTCTTTAAACAGTTTCTCTCTCTCGATGACCACAATGTCAGTTGGTACGAATGGAATGACCGTAGCTTTCGGCTAATGGTGTCGCCACTAGAGGTGTCTGACTTGTTTCGAAAACAGCTAGATGAATCCCTCAACGAGTCCGTCTTTTTTACCTCAGCAACACTTAGCTCGCAACAATCGTTTAAATACTATGCCGACAGGCTAGGGCTTTCGGATATCAGCACCAGTTTATTCGAGAGCCCATTCGATTATCCAAAACAAGCTATGTTATATCTGCCAGATCATTTGCCTGATCCATCACATAAAGATTACGCCAAACAATTTGGCGAATTATGCTGCGACCTAATCGAGGCAACGAATGGTTATTGCTTCATACTGTTCACCAGCTACCGAATGCTGACATGGACGGCATCTTATTTACGTTCAAAAATCAAAAACAAACTCTTCGTGCAAGGTGACTATCAACGCAGTGAACTGTTACAGCAATACATGAAAGCAAAAAGTCCCGTCTTGTTGGGTACCAGCAGCTTTTGGGAAGGCGTTGACGTCAAAGGTGATCAACTTCGATGCGTTATCATCGATAAACTACCCTTCAAATCACCGCAGGAGCCATTATACAAAAAACGACTGCAACTCGCCAACCAGGATGGCGGCAATGCCTTTATGAACGTTCAAATTCCAGAAACCACGATCCATTTGCGCCAGGGTGTTGGTCGACTCATTCGAGATATTGAAGACAAAGGTATAGTCGCTCTTTGTGATAACCGCTTAAATAGCAAGTCATACGGAGAACAAATGTTAGATAGTTTACCACCGATGAAGCGAAGCAATTCAATGACTGAAATCCAGGCGTTTGCTAAAAAAGCATTTCCAAAAAAATCTCGTGCGAAAAGGCCGTTAGAATAGGTAAACAGGCATTAACATGTAAGTATTTATTCAGTTTCTAATGCAAAGGGCTATCGGATTACAAGAGCATGATAAACTGGTAAATTAATCACGCACAGTTAGATCCATCTGTTTTCGAATTTAAAAGTCATGCAGAGGGGTATTTTGTTCAAGTTGGCTAGTTTCCCTAATATCAAAAAATGGTTATTTAGAGATTGTCATGAAAGCTGATTGTTAATCTACCGATTCAAGTTAGGTTTCAAATTAGCAAAATTGTTAATTTTTTGACTATTAACCAGCGTTCACTAAAGCTTTTAGGGTAAGGAGGCAAACGCTTTCGTTTTCTGACAGGGTAAGATCGTTAACGGCTTGTTTACAATCGAGCCTATCATTTAATAATTTACTATAGAATTCATCCATTAGTGTTTGTTATATATGGGTTAATTTTAATCTTTATTGTAGTAGTCAGACCTTTTTAAAACCATTTTCCGGTGGACTATGTTGGCTTCCAAAAATTCTTCAGAACAGATTATAAATCCATTTGCCTGGTAAAAAGCGATTGCAGATGATTGTGAATTTAAAGTCACTTCATCCATCTGCACACCGGTTGTTTGATCAAAAAATGCCTGCTGAATTAAACACTCCAGCATTTTCGTGCCAACACCTTGACTACGAAACTCCTTCAATACACACATACGACCAATATAACCATTGGGCAACAGGCGCGCTGTACCAATAGTTTGATCATCCATTACCGCCTTTACATGCCTACATTCAGGGTCCATTCCATCGATTTCCAGCGAGACGGGTACATTTTGTTCATCTACAAATACAATGCCTCGAAGTTTGATTAGCTCTATTTTGTCCTGATTCCAATCAGAGGCTTCTACTACTAAGCCTTTTACTACTAAAGAACTCATTATTCTTCTTCTGGCAAGATGACGTTAGTCATCGCCAGGTTCAAGATTAACTGTTTTAACTCTGGGTCAGTTGCACAGGTATCTAACAGAGCAGGGGACAGGTGGCGTTTTGAGCAAAGCTCTTGAATGACATTAATAACTGTTGGGTTTGCATCGAGTTCATGCATTTCGCCGTTGCAGTAAAATCGTAAATGGTCACTCGCAAGATGATAGAGCATTTTACTATCGACGTTTTTCACCCAACGATATTCGCTGAGAGCATCGAATTCGGTGGGAACTTCAAATTCATCCGTCTCGCCCATCACACCGTCTGACAATAGTTTGCCTATTGCTGCTTGCCATATCTCGTCAGGCTGATCGAGTAGGGTGGTTATCATGGCTTTAAACTGAGTCATTTCAAACGTTGTAACTTCACTGGGGTGACGGTTTGTTTCTAACTGTGGGTCGGAATATCGTTTTGATCCAAGATTCGCACGATCAATCTCAAGCGCAACTGATTCGAGTACCTCGGTCGCTGTAGGCGCTCTGAATCCAATCGAACAGGTTAGGCACCTATCGACAGCTGCGCCAAAATGAGCCACACCAGGCGGAAGATATAACATGTCGCCGGGGGCCAAGGTTGCTTCGTGATCAAACTCGAATGTTTGCATAATGGCTAAATCAGTATCAGGAATCAGGTCAGGGGTGGCGACTCGTTTTTCGCTATATTGCCAGTGCCGATGTCCTTCAGCCTGTAAAAGAAAAACATCATATTCATCGTTATGCGGACCAACTGAACCACCAGGCGGCGCATAACTGACCATTAAGTCATCGATACGCCAGTTTGGAATAAATTTAAATTGATCAATTATGTCAGCGAATTCCGGTACCCATTTTTCACATTCTGAGACCAGCAAAGAATAATGTGTCTCAGGCAACGACAGGAAATCGGTTTCTTCAAACGGTCCATACTTTAGCTGCCACGGTTTAGTACCTCCTTTTTCTAACACTAGTCGACTATGTACTTCCTTTTCGCAGGCCAGACCAGCCAGCTCTTCTGGACTAATAGGAGATTCGAAGTGCTTAAAAGCCTGGCGAATCAGGCACGGCTTCTTTTGCCAATACTCATTCAGAAAGACATCTATATCGAGGTTTTGTAATTGGTACATCGTTAGTTAAATTTCCAGTCCAATATCAGGTCAAATATCTGAGGCTTGCTTAACCGCATTACCAATATAAGAAGCTGGCGTCATATCGATTAACTGTTGTTTAGCATGTTTTGGCAAGTCTAGCTTACCGACGAATTCGCGAATGATATCTGCATTTATACGTTGACCTCTAGTGAGCTCTTTTAGCTTTTCGTAGGGTTGTTCAATACCATATCGACGCATCACAGTTTGAATCGGTTCAGCCAGAACTTCCCAATTGCGATCGAGGTCATCGCTAATCACCGCGTGATTAACTTCCAATTTAGAAAGACCTCGTTGGAGCGAATCCAGTGCAATCATGACGTGACCAAACCCCGTGCCTAAGTTACGTAAAACCGTCGAGTCAGTTAAATCACGCTGCCATCGTGAGATGGGGAGTTTTTGCCCGAGATGATTTAATATCGCATTCGCAATGCCTAAATTACCTTCAGCATTTTCAAAGTCTATAGGATTCACTTTATGAGGCATAGTCGATGAACCCACTTCACCCGCAATCGTTCTTTGTTTGAAATATCCAATTGAAATATAACTCCAAATATCACGACTAAGATCGATCAAAATAGTATTACATCGAGCCATCGAATCGAACAATTCGGCAATGTAATCGTGAGGTTCAATTTGGGTCGTGTAGGGATTCCAGTCGAGGCCTAACGACTCGACGAATGTTTGCGCCGTTTTTGGCCAATCGATATCAGGGTAGGCACTTAAATGTGCATTGTAGTTACCAACCGCACCATTTATTTTGCCTAACATATGCACATTGTTAATCTGTGTCAACTGTCGCTGCAACCTATAAACGACGTTAGCAATTTCCTTCCCTAAAGTCGTTGGTGATGCTGGCTGTCCATGTGTGCGACTCATCATCGATACATTCGCATTTTCTCTAGCCAGTTCAGATAGCGTCTCGCTCACTTTGTTTAAAGTTGGGATTAAAATAGTATCCCTGCCAGCTTTTAGCATGAGTGCATGTGACAGGTTATTAATATCTTCAGAGGTACAGGCGAAGTGGAAAAACTCAGATATACGGGCCAATTCGGCAGAATCGGTTATTTTCTCTTTCAGAAAATACTCAACTGCTTTTACATCGTGATTGGTGGTTTTTTCAATGTCCTTGATGCGCTGTGCATCCTGTTCGCTAAAGTCGCTAATAATAGACTCAAGTAAAGTGTTCGCATCATCCGAAAAATCGGGTACTTCGGGTATTTCAGTATGACGAGCCAGGGTTTGTAACCAACGAACCTCTACCAAAACTCGATGATAAATAAGTCCGTATTCACTAAAAATTGGCCTTAGCATTTCGGTTTTTTTGGCGTAACGTCCATCGATAGGCGAGATCGCACTTAATTGGCTTAAAAGCATAGTCATAGTCGCTGGTTAGCGTGAAAAGAGCGCTATTTTACATGATATTGGCTCAGTTCAAATGGGTTTAAAAGTGTAGGGTGGTGTAATGGGGTGATTGTTTAGGGTATTTTTAAGAGTAGTAATTTTTTTATTAAAAAATAGAGAATCGGTCATTCCGGACAGCACTTTTGCTTATCCGGAATCCAGCAGTCTCAACGAGCCGACTAGATACCGGGTCAAGCCCGGTATAACGATGCCACGTAACGTGACAGCAGTGATATGAAGCAGTTAAATTGTGCTAACGCCTAGTTACGGTTTAGGTTCGCCCCGAACATAAAAAGCGGTTTGTTATCGTTTTTCTCTCAGTGTTTGTGATGAGGCTAAATTTTTTTTCCTAATATGCTTTGAAACCGTTCATCCAGCGCTACTTGCTGATCAGCTTTTGCACCTGGCATGCACAACCAGTCGAGTTCCATGTCCGCTATCAGTTGTTTACCGTCTGTGACTTGTTGACTCAGTCCAGATTGATTCATCTTTTTCAGTTGATATTGCATCCGTAACGGACTGTCTTCAGATGGACTTTCGATACCCATTATTATTTCGAGTCGAATACATAGCATGCGACGTTCTGACGTGATCGCATCTCTGTTCATATCGGTTTGTGCACTCTCTCGACGTGCAACGATACGTTGCGATAGTCCAGGGTTGTGCAATTCTATCGAATCCCATTGTTTGAATATTTCTTGCAACTGCTGTTCTGAAGCTGATGCTGCCAATGCTTCCAGTTGGGTGCAAAGACTGGCCTTTTGTCTCAGCCCATCGAGCTGTTGATTGTGTCTGCCCTTAATGATTCTCGAGCGGCAATTGTCGAACTGATCGCAGGCATTGCGATAGTCGCGCTGGATTCCTTCCAGTAACTTTTCAGGGAGTAGCTGGGGTAATTCCGGTAGCTGACTATAACTGGTTTGTAACTCTGAAAACTGATGATCCGTCTCGGCCAAATCATTGACTGATTTTGCCAGTTGCCCAATTGCTTTAATGATATCCCGGTAGGCATCGAGCTGCTGATCGGTTTCATCCCTTTGGCTCTGACGCAGCGCCTGCACCTTATTGTAGACAATATCACCCTGTTTTTTGAATGCCTTCCAGGCTTTCTGGTCTTCGCCGCGCCGAGTGACTCCAATCTGTTTCCACCGAGATTGAAGGGACTTAAGGCTAGTCAGATTTTCTACTATTGCAGTGACTTCAGCAAGCGTTTCAGCCTGACTAATCAAACGTTGCTTTAGTGCAATATTGTCGTCATATGCAGTGTCGAGTTTAGCCATCACAGCTGCCTTCAATGTCGAATATTGCTTCCATTGTTTCTCTCC
>JBLILW010000011.1:0-21822 GCA_047638435.1 Urechidicola sp. | reverse complement strand
GCAAACTGGTATCCGAAACAGCGAAAATGTCCTGGTCCGACTTACAGCGTTTCTTCGCTAACGGCAGCACTTTGTATGTTTCGCCCGAGTTAGATTTAATCGACGTTGCTTTTGCATTCCAACGCGATCTTGCCGATCAGGTAAAGCCATGGCTCGACCAGGCATTGGTGGCAACTGTCAGCACTGAGCAGGCAAAAGAATGGTTTGGACAAGACATTACTTTATGGACAGTAGTGGTGAAACCCTGGGTGTTGCTTCAACTGCCTAAATAAACATGGCCAAAAAACACCGCTATGCACACGGACATAATTAAAACTTTGTCCATTGACTGAATACTTGCTAGTCATTTAGTATTGATTACATGCGATTATCAACCAAAAACTAGAAGGACGACTGTAAAGTAGTGTGCTTTACAAGTCCCTTCTAAGAAACTGTAGGCGTCATAAATAATTGAGTTATGAATAATATTAAAGATCATATTAGAGATTTGGAAGAAAAATTATTACATGCCGATGTTCAAAAAAATCCAGAAATACTCGATGACTTACTGAGTAAAGATTTTGAAGAAATTGGGAGCATTGGAAAAACCTCATCTAGGGAAGAAGTAGTCCATTGGCTTCTTACGAAAGAAAAAAACATGCAGTGGTCACTAGACGATTTTCGAATTCGAGAATTAGCGCCTGATTTAATTTTAGCGATTTACCAAGCTAATATTAAAGGTAATAACCGTGGTAGCTCTAAAGGCTCAATTCGAAGTTCAATATGGAAATTGTGCAGCGGTAATTGGAAAATTATTTTTCATCAAGGAACCAAGATTACTTAATAATTAGGCAGTAATTTACTTTTATCTGCTTAAGTAAAATACCATTCCAAGGGTAGTATACCCATCAGCAGGCCATCATTAGACTATATTGACAGGGATACAGGCAACGAGCAGTATGGCAGGTGAAGACATGTCATCTAAAAAATCCTATCGAAAGCCGACCTCAGGGAAACAGGTATACTGTCCTTAGTTGCACTGTATTTAATTACTGCCAACGTTTAGCTGTTAGAAGGTATATCTATATATGAAGAAACTTAAAGACGAAAAGGAACTGGTAAAAAAGGCAATCACTGAAGGAATGAAGTATGGCGAAGGTAGAGGCGTTGTTGAATTTGAAGCAACGGATTCTGCAACTGACAAAATAGAATATATCTACCGGTTACTGGTACACGACAATGTAATTCAGCCAGTACCACAGGATCAAATATCTCAACTGACTATGAAGCATAAACTTGCTATTTGGGCATCAAAGTTAAAGTGAAAAGTTAACGTAATCAAACGACTGTTAATTGGGTAGTTGAAGGTAGCTAATCCCCTGCTCCCGTAACGCAACCATTGACTGAATACTAAGGCCGAGTCTCATTAGGCCCCCAACCCTAGTGCGTGGCTTATTCCACTGTCGCTAGAAAAAAATGCGAACCCAATGGGCCGGTCAAATAGTGCAGGGGTATAGTACCTGCCCGAGCTTTTGATGTAGAATCACGCTTCTTTTAGCGACCCATAGATTGAGTCCAACGTGGCAAAAAAATCAGAACATACCTTTCGTATCCAGTTTCATAATAACAATCGTATTTATGAACTCTATGCGCACGAAGTTGGTCAGGCACAAATGATGGGGTTTGTCGAAGTTGGCCAAATCATTTTTGGTGAGCACTCAAAAATTCTCATCGATCCCGCTGAAGAAAAATTGAAAAGTGAATTTGGCAACGTTAAGTACTCCTATATCCCTCACCACTCCGTGATTCGGATCGACGAAGTTGAGCAAAGCGGCAAGAATAGAATTCTGGATTCAGAAGGAAGCACCATTACCAATTTCCCCGGCGCGAATCTATCACCAATAAAGAATTAACCAGTGCTAGGGACGCTGCAAAAAACGATGCAAATATCAGCCATCATCCCTAGCTACAACCGTCTTGATAGTTTAAAGCGGGCCGTTCATTCCGTGCTGGATCAAGATTGTTCTGTTGATGAGCTGATTGTTGTTGACGATGGATCATCCGATGATACCGCTAATTACATTCGACAAAATTTTCCCAAAATAAAACTTATCCAGCAAAATAATCAGGGTGTTAGCGCGGCCAGAAATGAAGGTATTAAGCAGGCAAGGTATGACTGGATTGCACTGCTTGATTCCGACGATAGCTGGCACAGAAATAAGATTTCAACCATAAAAGAGCACCATGCCCAGCAACCTGACATTGGCCTGATTCATTCTAACGAAATATGGATTCGGAACCATGTCCGCGTGAATTCGATGAACAAGCATCAAAAAACAGGCGGCAATATTTTTTTGCGATGCTTGCCACTGTGTGTGATTTCACCCTCTGCCGTGGTGTTAAAGCGCTCACTAATAGAAGCAGTAGGTTACTTCGACGAGTCGCTACCGGCCTGTGAGGATTATGACCTGTGGCTTAAGATATGTTGCCAGCACTCAGTTCACTATATCGACCAGCCATTGATTAACAAATACGGTGGTCATGAGGATCAGCTCTCTACACAACACTGGGGGATGGATCGATTTCGTATTCGTTCATTGTGGCGACTGATTCAACAAGGCAACTTGTCAGAAGAGTATCGCTTGGCAGCCAGTGAGATAATGCAAAAAAAGCTAAAGGTGTTATTAAACGGTGCCAAAAAGCACAATAACCAGGTGGTGCTGGATGAATTTGGCGCGATGAGCGACAGTCACAAGGCCCCTCGGTTAGTTGCAAGCACATGTTGATATGGGTTGCTGCATTACATTGTGAAGCCAAGCCTGTGATTGATTTTTTCCACTTGAAAAAGTCTCACGATCACCACGCTTTTGATATTTATCAGAAAGATGACATGTGCTGTATTGTCAGCGGTATCGGCAAACTAAACTCGGCTGCTGCAACCGCTTGGGTGGCTGCGCTGCATCGACAATCGCGTTCCATCGCATGGATTAATATAGGCACCGCAGGAAGTCAATCCTCTGCCATCGGAAGTGCCTGGTCGATTAACAAGATAACCGACGTTGAATCGGATCAAAGTTATTACCCGGTGCCCTTAATCAATAGCCAGTTGCCCACTGTGCATTGCCAGACGCACAATCAACCCGACGATCAATACCATTCACAATCTCTATCAGATATGGAAGCCAGCGCCTTTTTCGGTACCGCGACTCGATTTAGTAGTGCCGAGCTGATCCACTGCATTAAGGTGGTGAGTGACAATAGCAACACGCCCTGTGGTCGAAACAAAAATGAAGTGAGTCAACTGATTCAGCAAAACATAAAAATAATTGCCGAGTTCTCGCAGGCATTGACTGAGTTGAATCAGCAGATCGCTAAAATGGGTATTTCAGAACCAGACTGGCAGCAATTTTTAGCGCTGGCCCATTTCAGTCAAACCCAAAAAACACAGCTTAAAAACTGCTTACGTTTTTTGCTCAGTCAGGGCGATAGTATCAACTTTCTAATGGCAATCGTCGCTGTAGGTACAAATGCATCTTCCAATAATAGTCCCTCAATCCTGGGCTGTCTCGCACAGCGACGCATTGAACTCAGCCGGAACTTATAAACATGGTTAGTTGCGTTTATGTCGAATCCAGTATCAAACACCATGAACGAACCCTTAGAATTCTGGAGCGATTCAAAAACACACCCGTCGTCGAGATAGAGCACCATGGCGAAGTGTTCAATCCAAGTGCGCAAAACTTTCGCCTGCAAAAATCGAATCCGGCGTTAATCCTAGCGCATAAAAATAACCGTCATGCACTACCTACGCCTGAAGGTTATGGGCTCGGCGGTAAACATAACTACTACTTTTCGCATATGCTTAACTGTCTGTACGATTGTCGTTATTGTTTTTTGCAGGGCATGTACAACTCTGCGCATCAGGTTATCTTCGTCAACTATGAAGACTTCGATGACGATATCACGCAGATTTGCGCGCAACATAAGTCAGAACCAGTCTGGTTTTTTTCGGGTTACGATTGCGACAGTTTGGCTTACGAACCCGTTACCCAGTTTGCGGATTATTTTGTACCTTCATTCGACAAAATCGGCAACGCCTGGCTAGAGCTGCGTACCAAAAGCACCCAGGTTCGGCAGCTTTTGAAGCACGAGCCTTGCGACAGGATCATTACAGCTTTTAGCTTTACAGAGCAACATAGTCACGACAAACTCGAACATGGCGTCCCATCCATCGAAAAGCGCATTGATGCGATGCAATTGCTGGTTGATGCTGGCTGGCCTATTGGCCTAAGGTTCGACCCGATTGTTTATCACGATAACTATCAGGTGTCGTTTTCAAACATGCTTGAAACCATTTTTGCTACGATTGATGCCAACCGATTACACTCGGTTAGCCTGGGCGCCTTTCGGTTACCTAAGAATAACTTCCGTCAGGTTAACAAGCTTTATCCAGACGAACCGTTATTTGCGCAAAACCTAACTTTGAATAATGGCATTGTCGGCTACCCACTGGACCAGGAAAAAGAAATGATGCGCTATTGTGAGCAGCAATTACTGCAACATATTCCGGCTCATTGTTACCACCCCTGTGAATGGCATGAGTAATCAAAAACCGATGAAAATTTTAATTTCAGGTGCCAGTTCAGGTATAGGCTTAGCAACTGCAAAACTGTTGCTTGAGATGAATCACCAAGTTACCGGCATTAGCCGCCAGCCAGAAACAGCTCAACTCGACCACCCAGGTTTCAAGCTGCTTCAGTTAGATCTGAGTCGACTTGAAGATTGTGACCGAAAACTAAAATTTTTACTAAAAGAGTACTCATTCGAGTGCTTTATTCACTGTGCTGGCTATGGCCATTTTGGTTCAATAGAACAGTTTTCGGTGACACAAATTGACCAGGCGATTCGTGTTAATCTCACTAGTGCACTCGTTCTGTGTCGTCAGTTAGTGCCCATGTTCCGTCGTCAAAAAAAAGGTAGATTGATATTCATAGGATCTGAGTCTGCCCTTAGTGCTGGCAAGAAAGGCGTCTTATATAGTGCGGCTAAATTCGGCTTGCGAGGTTTTTGCCAGGCACTGCGTGAAGATTGTGCCAAAGATGGCGTCGGGGTAAGCCTTATCAACCCTGGCATGGTTCGCAGCCCTTTTTTTGACGAACAGTCATTTGCACCGGCAAGCCTATCCGAGAACGCTATCGAGACCGAAGATGTCGCCAAACTCATTTGCCAGATATTGCAAACCAGTGCAGATATTGTGATAGATGAAATCAACTTATCGCCGCGAGTTAAATCCATCAATTTTTCACCCAGGACAAGTTGAACAGACAGAATAGGAAGCACTATCAGCCTATAATTTTAATTCATTCAAGCAACCAGAAAAAAAACCGATTGTCTTGCGATCAATTCCTTGTAAACTCAGTCTTTATTACAATGAATCAGAGGTCAATGCTGCCTTTAATCGATTCATTAGCTAGCACTTTTTTTCCAAATTAATCCGAGATATTGATAGGTGAAACTGCAACAACTTCGTTTTTTAGATGCCGTCGTGCGCAATAATTTAAACGTGTCAGCGGCCGCTGAGGAACTCTATACTTCTCAACCAGGTGTCAGCCACCAAATTAAGTTACTTGAAGATGAGCTCGACATCCAAATTTTTGAGCGCTCTGGAAAAAAGCTCACCAATATTTCACCCGCTGGTGAAGCTATTTTGGGTCATGTCACCAATCTTTTAAATAACGCTAAAAATATTAAACAGGCGGCCCTCGAATTTAGTAATTCGAACCGTGGCAGCTTAACGATCGCGACTACTCATACTCAGGCGCAGTTTATTTTACCTCCTATTTTGCAGCGTTTTTCATCGATTTATCCTGACATTGAATTACGTGTTCATCAGGGCAACCCAAAATCGATGTGCAAGCTGGCGGCTAATAATCAGGTTGATTTTGTGATGGCTTCTGAAACCATCGATGAATTAGCTGAACTTGTCACCATCCCCGCTTACAGCTGGAATCGTCATATTGTTGTGCCCAAAGGTCATCCATTGACGAAAATGCTCAATATCACGCTGGCAGATCTGGCTTCATTTCCTATTCTGACCTATATGCTTGGTTTGTCAGGCCGATCACAACTTGACAAAACCTTCCAGCAAGCTAACCTTAGCCCTCGGATCGCATTTACGGCGACCGATTCGGACGTTATCAAAACTTATGTTCGACTGGGGCTTGGTGCGGGCATCATTGCAGAAATGGCCTGTGATAAAGATGACCAGGAATTGGTTTATATCGACGCTAATCATTTGTTCCCTGATAGTTTGATAAAGATTGGCTTCAGGCACTCACGGCACATTTCGGCCTTTCAGTTTGTTTTTTTGCAAATGATAGCGCCCTATCTAGACATGGATACGATCAAAAAAATCGCTGCCACGCGAACACGTGCTGAACAGGATAAACTGTTGGTAGATTATCAAGTACCTAGTTTCAAGGCTATGAAAAAGGCTATCGAAGCGAGCTGTATCTGATCCATCAATGAGTATAACCAGCTCACCAACCGCATAGTTCTGGATACAACCGATATTGACGGGGCCTTACGCGCCGGTCAATTCAACACCCAATTCAATCGAAGACTTTTAGAATTCGAGTTCTATCCAGGTAGGTGCATGATCAGATGGTTTTTCCATTGCTCTCACCGAGTAATCGACGCCAGCATTAGTAACCGCTAATTTGAGTTGGTCGGATACCAGTAGATGATCGATTCTTAACCCGCGTTTGGGTTTGTCATCAAAACCTTTACTACGATAGTCAAACCAGCTAAACACATTGTCTTCTGTTGGGTGACATAACCTGAATCCATCACTCAACCCGAGTGAGCAGAGCTGTTTATACCAATCTCGCTCTTCTGGAAGAAAGCTGCTTTTTCCCGTTTTGAGCCAGCGTTTGGCGTTATCAGGCCCGATCCCAATATCGGTATCCTGTGGTGATATATTGTAATCACCCATAACAATCAATGGCGTGTCGACCAGTGGTTTACCCGCTATATCACTGCTTTGCACAAAGTCGTTTAAATCTCGATAAAATTTGGCCTTAGCTGGAAATTTGACCGGATGATCTCGGCCTTCACCTTGTGGGAAATACCCGTTAAAAATATAGATAGGCTTACCATCGACTTCATACTTGCCGCCGATAAAACGTTTTTGACTTTCACCTGTGTCGGTTGGAAAGCCATAGGTTGGCTGCAAGCAAGCTGTACGAGCCAACAAGGCGACGCCATAATGCGTTTTCTGTCCCATATAAATAGCCTGATAACCCAACGCTTCGATTGCAGCGAGTGGAAAATCATGGTCTTGCACCTTAGTCTCTTGCAATCCAATAAATTCAGGGTTGTGGGTATCAATGAGTGCAGCAAGCTGGTGTAGTCGCATTCGCACACTATTGACGTTAAACGAAACTATTTTCATTACTTTATGTTCCTTTATTACTTTAATTTAACAAAGCTTAATTGAGCTCAGTTTATTGAGGTTGTATAAAATCTTCCAACGTCTGTTGCCCAAGTCGGGTTTCAATGTCAATTTCAATTCGCTTTAACAATTGTGCGACCGCCTCATCACTATGTAATTGCATCGTTTGTTTTTCGTCTTCAGCATCGCGCGCACTACGCAGAACATCCAGTAGCTTAATTTGGCTGAGTGAACGCGAAGGTAAATATTGAGCAACCTCGTCATTCGACTGACGCACTAGCCCATCCTGCTCTAACGCACCGAGCATTCTCGTCAAGGTCTCGACGGGTACTTGTTGATAGTTAGCCAGATTATCAATAGTGGGCAACATATCAGATTGTTGGTCATAACACAGTGCAATGTTACGCATTACTTGCAATGCCAGCTGTTCTCGCATTTTGGCGCTTAAACGGGTTGAGATTTGCCGCCACTTTAAGCGTTCTGGATGCTGGTGATAGTAAGCAATGGTGGCACCGATTAACAAAATTAACCAGCTTAGATAGAGCCAAACCATAAACATCAGGACAATTGCAAAGCCAGAATAAATCGCGGTGTAACTGGTCGAGCCACCCACGAAAGAAGTGAACAAGACACCAACACTCTCCCACAAAAAACCTGCTACCAGGGCACCAAAAAAGGCCGACTTAACCTTCACTCGAGTGTTGGGAACGAGTAGGTAGATAAACATGAAAGCAGATATCACCAATAGATAAGGTAATAGCTTGCTCACTAGGTGGAGCAAATCATTCATATAGGGCAATTGATTTAACAGGTTTAATACCGTGTTACTACTCAGTGATGCGGTGATGCCAACTGCCGAAAAAATGAGCACAGGTCCAACCAGCACAACACTCAGATAGTTACTAAAGCGTTGCATCAAATTTCGATTACCTTTCAAATGCCAGGCATGATTAAAAGCCGTTTCAATTTTTTGAATTAGTGACATCACCGTAAAAATCAACAGACTAAGACCTAGTGCACCCAGTACGCCAATTTTCATATTGTCGACAAAGCCAACGATTTGATCACTGATTTCGACACTACGGTCGCCTAGGGGTGCTAGCAGGCTGGTCAATGCAGGCTGCAATTGATCATGCACACCAAACCCTTTAAGGACTGAAATACTCACTGCAAGCAACGGCACAATCGATAACAGAGTGGTGTAAACCAGACTCATAGCTCTTAACGTGAGCATGCCACTCATAAAGTCTTGAACCGTCATTGCTACAATTTGCAAAAAGTGGCGCAGGCGGGATGGATTTAACCTAGGCTCGCAGGCATCAAAAGCCCATATGTAATTGAACAATTGTGACTTCAAAGCTACTACATTCACTGTCATCCTTTAAACGCCTGTTTTGAATTAAGGTATTCAATTTCTGCCTGACTGCTTTCTCGCTCCAATATTTCGTTACGATGTGGAAAACGACCAAAACGTTCGACAATGTCGTGGTGATGTTTTGAGAATCTGAGGTTAGCTTCTAGCCCTGGTTGATCAAATAGTCCGAGCGCTAGCACTTGATTTTGCCTGTTTTCACTATGCATAAAAGGCATGTACAAAAATGATTTTTGCGGTGTTGTTAAATCGGTATCGAACCCACGGTCGATGGCAGCGCGGGCCACTAGGATTGATTGCGCTTCAGTAGAAAAACTATCAGGCTTGCCGCGAAAAATATTAAGCGGAATTTGGTCGAGTAAAATGACCAGTGCCAAACTGCCGATGGCGGTTTCTCCCCACTGATCGAGCTCCCCTTCTTTTGCCTGCTGCCAACACGCGCCATACTCAGCCAATAGCTGCTGATCAAATTCACGGGTTGAATTAAACCAATGCTTGCTCACCTCTTCAGAAAACCAAAAATCTACCAATGCCTGATACAAAATCTATCCTCTTGTTAATTAGTCGACTGAATTGGCGTAGTTTAGACGCAAGTTTAAAATTAACCTTCGTAGCTCTTGCTGACATTGTTTTCTACCAACAATATTATCGTGATAAGTGAGCTGCTCCCAAGGTTTGTTCTGAATCGCTTTCTCTACTAGCCAGTCATGCACTTCAATGCGCTCGCTAGACTGTGCGATCAGTTGCATAACATACGGCTGCAGGCTGGCATAACTGAGATCAAATCCTTTGAAACCACTGACAAAAGCGTCTATTTCTGCCTGGTCGAGTTCGTTCTGTCTCGATGAGAAAGCACTGCAACGCAGTAAGGCGACGGTAGTTTGGACATCCATGTCAGACAAATAATGCGTCAGCCAAACAGGTAACTTTTTTTGCAACCGAGTTTGTAACTGAGCTCTCACTAGCTCTAGCTGATTAGTGAGCGGCTTGAGCACTGCAACCGAGTGGCTACCCGTAGATTTACCCTGAGAAAAACTAATATGCACTAAAGGAAACTGGCAATGATGCCAAAACCGAGATAGCTCGGCATCGAAGGCAAAACAAGCCCCGATATAATCACAGTGCTGATGACGAGCATAATCACTCGCTTTTTCGATCAATTGAGCACCGATACCCCGACGTCTTAAGGATGGTATGACTGCAATTCGTTGAATGCGCATACCTCGGTAGCAGGCAAAGCTTTTGACACTCGCCTGAGCCGTCAGCATTTGTGCTAACAAATGGCCCTTTGGACGTCGGTTACCAAGATAGACCAGCTCGCATAAATCAGCGTCAAAACCACCTTCTCTGTTTAATACCAGAGTGCCGACTAAGTGATCACCCACTGCTTCCGCCAAAACAAGACTCAAATCAGGATTATCCATCAACATACGTAAATCTGATGGACGGGTGCGGTAATGAACCGAAGCCATCAATTCATATACTTTTTTCAAAAGTGCTATATCTGTGCAGCTTTTTAGATCCACTATTCGGTAACTAATATCAGGGATTAAGGTTTGCTTAGTTTGGGTTTGATTGGCAACGGGATGAAGCTTTGGGTTGAGCTGTAACACAGCATTCAGACAAGGTTCCAGATTATCCTGACTAGTCCATCGGACAGGCTTATCGATGCTTAAAGACAGCAACTTGCGCGATGGCAAATTCGCCAGAAAACGATGCATAAAACCTTGCCCCGTTCCCTCATAACCCCCTGTTGTTGTCGCCATAATAATTTTTTTATAGTGCGCTACTAACTGCCGCATCAATGGGAAAGGCAACATAGCAGCTTCGTCGATGATGAGCACATCGGCCTGTCTTTTTTCCTTAATAAGCTGATCAGGTGCGATGAATTCAATATCCCCAGCTTGTCGTAACAAAACCGAGGCGGACAATTTCGAGTAGGCACAGACAATTAGCTTCATTGCTGGACTAGATCCTAGACGAGACGCTGAACGGGACTTGAGTGCCTGCACAATAAATCCCAGGCAAGTACTCTTGCCACGGCCTCGATCGGCCTTTATGAGCATAACTGCCTGGCTAGGATGGACTAACCAACCATCAAGCTTATTCAAAACATCGAGCTGTTCTTCGGTCTTGCCATCCAAAAAAGTTATCACGTCAGCAGGTTGGGTTTCTCTCAGTGGTGCTAGCGCCTCATTTTGTCTTATAAAAACGCAGGCTTCGGGATATCGGTCTAGTTCGTTGAAAAAATAATGGACAAAATTATCTTTCTTTTTAGCACCGTTTTGCCAGCTGCCAAACTTGTCATTCGCTCTTGGCCAGTTCGCTAGCTTGTCGGATAGCAATAACAGCAGCCCACCTTGCTTTAACAACCCGCTGGCTATGCAAAGTACATCGGGGTTAATACCCTCAAACAAGTCCACTATGACCAGCGACGTCTCTCTTCCCAGTAATGTTTCGACTTTAGAATAAGCGACCGATTCGAATCCAAGCTGACGATCAGAAATAGCAATATAGTTTTGTTCGTTCGACTGACTAGCACTTATGTTGACCATTCTGTCCTGGACGATGTTGGAGACATCATCGCACCACTGTCTCTCACCTTGTACGCAGAGCAATCTACGCTGATGCGTTTCTCGTGATTGTGCCCACAATTGGCGTAACCAGTTTTTCATTGCGGGTAAGGGTATATTCGATGACGTTAGCAGCATTATTGATTGGACTAGCGCGAGTTTCTTTGGTTAAATTTCAAGGCATCTCTAAAGATGCACTTGTTCCGCAATTGCGGCAGCAGCTTTAGACTCATTATATTGACCATTTTTGCAGTACATTTTATTTATCCATTTCATTGTCCAATATGTTTGGGCCCATTATAGAGTAGTGTAATCCGATGACCAAAGACCAGCGAACACAGATAGAAGCAGCCGCATTTCGCGGACTAATGAAGCACTTACAAGAAAGGTCTGACGTACAAAATATCGACTTAATGAACCTGGCCGGATTTTGTCGCAACTGTATGTCTAAATGGTATGCTGCCGAAGCCCAAAATCAGGGTTTAGACATGGACTACAATGCCGCTCAAACTGAAGTGTATGGCATGACAGTTGGCGAATGGAAAACCAACTATCAAACTAAAGCGAGCGACGAGCAAATGCAGAGATTTAACGACACCAAACCACAACACGCTAAAATTAACGGCCACTAAATCTAGGCATTTCACTCATTCACTGGCAATGATTTTCAGCAATCCGAAAAAGTAAAGTTTTTTTGTAAAAGCATGATCTGTGGGATAAGTAGTAACTAACCGGCATCTCTAACAATAAACAGGCTTCTTTTAGGTGCCTGTTTATTTTTGAGTGCTTTTCAATTCTCGACGTAATATCTTACCCACATTCGTTTTTGGTAGTTCAGTTCTGAACTCTATTATTTTTGGCACTTTGTATCTAGTCAAATTTTTGCGACAATGCTCAATCACACTTTCTTCCGTGAGCAACTGATCTTTTTTAACAATCACTGCCTTGACTATTTCTCCACTGTTGGGATTAGGATCTCCGACAACACCCACCTCTGATACGCCTTCATGGCTCATGATAATAGTTTCAATTTCGTTGGGGTAAACATTAAACCCAGAAACTAGGATTATATCCTTCAATCTATCCAAAATTATAAAGAAGCCAGCCTCATCCATCTTTGCAACATCACCGGTTTTTAACCAACCATCATCTGTCATCACCTTCGCTGTTTCGTCTTCACAATTCCAGTAGCCTTTCATCACCTGCGGGCCTCTGACACAAAGTTCTCCTGATTCACCCTGAGGCAGAATATTGCCGTCTTCATCTTGTATCGACACCTCAGTCGAAGGAACCGGTAAGCCAATGCTGCCATTATGCTCCCGCAAATTAAGCGGATTAATACACACGGCTGGTGAGGTTTCAGTGAGACCATAAGCTTCGAGCAACGGCGAGCCTGTCGCCGCTTTCCAACGTTCGGCCACGGGTTGCTGAACTGCCATGCCACCACCAAGCGTTAACTTAAGGTGGGAAAAGTCAATTTCATCAAAACCAGGTGTATTCAACAGGCCAATGAATAATGTGTTGACGCCTGTGATCGCAGTAAAAGGCACCGACTTTAGTTCCTTAACAAATCCAGCCATATCGCGCGGGTTAGTGATCAAATAGTTCTCGGCACCCACCTTCATAAAAGTAAGGCAATTCGCAGTGAGAGAAAATATATGGTAAAGCGGCAATGCGGTGATAATGATGTCTTTACCTTCATCCACTATATCTTTTATCCAAGCCGATGCTTGCTGCATGTTGGCAACCATATTTCTATTAGTGAGCATCGCACCCTTAGCGACACCCGTAGTGCCACCCGTATATTGCAAAAATGCAATATCATCAGGAGAAATACTGACTTTAATGTGTGCAACCCGTGCACCTTCCGCCAAGGCTGTTTTAAACTTCACGCGGTGCTTAAAGGTAAATGGTGGCACCATTTTTTTGATGTATTTCACCACCAAATTAACAATAAAGGATTTGGGAAACGTTAACATATCGCCGAGTTGAGTCGTAATAACGTGCTGGATTGGCGTTTGATCAATCACTTCCGCCAAGATGCTGCAAAAATTTTCCATGACGATGATGGCTTTCGCACCCGAGTCGACAAGCTGATGCTTTAACTCTCTTGGCGTGTACAATGGATTTGTGTTTACGACAGTAAAACCGGCTCGTAATACAGCAAATATGGCAATTGGATTCTGCAATACATTCGGCATCATGATCGCGACACGATCACCTTGTGTCATATTGGGCAGGCGTTGCAAATAACTCGCCAGATGGCCCGTTAACTCATCCATCTCTGAGTAGGTTAACGTCGTTCCCATGTTGCTAAATGCAGGCCTGTCAGAATACTGGCTGGCTGACTGTTCGAATACTTCCGCTACTGATTGGTAAACATTGATGTCAACCGTTTCTGGCACACCATCTGGGTAGCTTTTTAACCATGCTTTTTTCATCTATCTCTCTCCAAGTTTTTGCGCTAACACCAGAAGCTTCCAACAGGCGAAAACCTGATTGGTTTTGAGTGATGTTCGAACGAACTCATTCAAATGCTTCAAAACTAGCTTGTTACCCTGTACTTATTATTATTTATCTATTTTATTCAGTAATTCATCTGTAGTGAAGTCGTCCACCATAATGACCTTTCTGGTGGCAGCTTGAGCAGACGTCAAAATATCAGCCTCTTCACACTTAAGTACACTGGTTGCGACTAATTCATCAATCCACTGTTGGTAACTTTGTAAATCTGGCTTGACCTGCTGGGCCGCTTTTAATCGGCGTTCAATGGGTTCGGCCAACAGCACTTTTGCCAATGCATCTTCCAGACAACCGGTATTATCGTTTTCATCTTCACTGATATAAATACCCTGAGTCAATCGGTCTCTTGCCTCGCTGGGGCGTATTAGTAATGACGATACGCGATGCCCAAGTGAGTCATTGGGTAGACGTAAATTCAAGCCCAGTGGGAAAATAATTATTCTGACCAATATCCCCAATGATTTTATCGGAAAGTTTCTTAATACTTCATCCAACGCCATCTGGACTTGATATAAACAATATTTGGCTGACCATTCCACCAGTGCTATATCTGCTTTTGGCCTACCATCATCTTCAAATTTTTTGAGCACCGCTGAAGCGTAATACATATAACCCAAAGCATCGGCAAAGCGCCCTGATAATTTTTCCTTGCGCTTAAAAGAGCCTCCCAAAATCATCAACACTAGGTCGGATGTAACAGCAAATGCCGAACTCATCTGACTCAAGCGTTTATAATAGGTACCAACCCGTCCAGATACGGGAGAATGTGCGAGGTGACTACCAGAGATACCGTACACGAAAGCACGGCACAAATTGGTAACAAAATAGGCAATATGCCCGGTCAGCGCTTTATCGAATGCTAACGCACCCGCTGTGTTGTCGTCCATGGTTGCGGCTTCCATCTCTTTAACCAAATAGGGGTGACAACGAATAGCGCCCTGCCCGAAAATAATCATCGTACGGGTCAATATGTTAGCGCCTTCAACCGTGATACCCACCGGAATCGATTGATAGGGACGTGCAAGATAATTGCTCGGTCCCATACAAATACCTTTCCCACCATGTACATCCATAGCATCGTTCAGTACTTGGCGCATCATCTCAGTATTGTAATACTTCAGGATTGCAGTAATAACAGAAGGTTTAACACCATTATCGAGCGCCGTTAAAGTTAATAATCGACCAGCTTCCATCATATAAGACAGGCCACCGATTCGCGCTAACGGCTCTTCTACACCTTCAAACTTACCAATCGATGTATTAAATTGCTTTCTAATATAGGCATAAGCACCTGTAAAACGAGCCGTAGTTTTGCCTGCAGCAACGCCAACTGCGGGGAGAGAAATACCGCGTCCAGCCGACAGTGATTCAACTAGCATGCGCCAGCCTTTACCAATATTATCAACGCCACCGATCAGATATTCCATCGGGATAAATACATCTTTACCGCTATTGGGTCCATTCTGAAAGGCCGAATTCATGGGGAAGTGCCGATTACCAATGGTGATGCCGGGTGTATTGGCAGGGATCAACGCACAGGTAATACCAAGTTCAACCTTACCACCAAGAAGGCCATCAGGGTCATAAGCTTTAAATGCAAGCCCAAGCACCGTAGCGATCGGGCCTAGGGTAATATAACGTTTTTCCCAATTCAATTTCAGACCAAGAACCTGATTACCCTCAAACTCTCCTTCGCAAACAATGCCTGTATCGGGAATTGACCCTGCGTCTGATCCAGCTTCTGGCCCGGTGAGAGCAAAACAGGGAATGTCTGCGCCACTCGCTAGCCGGGGTAAGTAATGATCTTTTTGCGTTTCTGTGCCGTAGTGCAACAATAATTCTGCTGGGCCCAGCGAGTTAGGGACCATCACAGTAACGCCAACCGAGGTACTACGCCCCGAAAGCTTCATCACCACCGCCGAGTGGCCATAGGCAGAGAACTCAAGGCCACCGTATTTCTTAGGGATGATCATACCAAAGAAACCATTTTTCTTCAGAAAAGTCCAAATCTCTTCCGGTAAATCTAATCGTTTGTGGGTAATGTCCCAATCATCAATCATGGCGCATAATTCGTTGACTGGGCCATCGACAAACGCTAGCTCTTCGTCACTGAGTTTAACTGAAGGATAATTATGTAGCTTTTGCCAATCGGGGGCACCGCGGAATAGTTCGGATTCCCACCAAACACTGCCGGCCTCGATGGCATCGCGTTCTGTTTCCGACATCGGCGGCAATATCGCTTTGATACGTTTTAGCAGTGGTTTAGTGACATAGGTTAACCGCAGATCTTGCGTGCCAAAAAATATCAACAGACCCAAGTACAACCCCCAAACGACTAAGCCCCAGAAGTAACCAAACCCAACAAAAAGAGTAAATAAAACTAGGAAACAGGCTGTCACAAACGCGGCTTTTCGAAAGGAAGCAAAACCCCGTGCGATGGCAAACATGAGCGCGAACAGGCCACAGAGAAAAATTATAATATTCATTACGACACGCCCGATACGAAGCAATTAATAGACAATGACTAACATTATATTAGTTCGCTTTGAGCGGCAACAAAAAGTTCTTAATTGCAACTAACCGAAGGGTGGGAAGGGTACTTTATTGACCCGATAGTAATTTTTCACGCAACTTTAAATCGGACGACTGCAAACCTAAGTTGAGTTCCTGGTCGGCATACTCTATAAAGGGCAATAGTTCGATCATTACCGCCTTAGCATAGAGCGAAAGTCCTTTGGTATCGTCACGCTTGAGCATTTGCAAGGCTCTTTCTACCGATATTGTAACCGCCTCACCAGCCTGCGTTGAACTCACGATACTATTCCCACCATCTTGGCCGCTTTGTGCAAGCGCTCTGTCTAACCGGCGACGAAGGACTTCGGCAACAGCTTCTATTGTGGTATTGCTGGTAGGCACGCAACTATAGATAGCGGCAGCTAACAGTACCAACACGGATTCACCTTCGATCTGGATATTTTGCTTTGCCACCGCATCTACTATTCGACGCAATCCAATCGCCGAACCAATGCCGTTAGTTGCAGGGAACAGCAAATTAAATTCAGCATTACCCAAATAACAAAGTGTATCTTCACTTCGCATAGTTTTCTGAATTATTTTTGCGATTGTTTGCACAATTACTATAGTTGCTGGCTTCCCTTTTTCGGCAACCAGTGTTCTTAAATTCGATAATTTTATTTTGCAAACACCAATACTCATTTTATGGCGCAATGAAAAGGCAATTTCCTGGCTAAGGCGAGACTCGAAGTAGTTTTCCTGTGTAAGTTGCTGCAATACGCTCAGCGACGGATCTTTTTGAATTTCAAGAGGTTTAATTTGGCTATTTTGCACAAAGTATTGTGCATGCAAACGAACTCTTGTGGTTAGCTCTGTACTCGAGAAGGGCATATTAATGAAATCTGTCGCGCCGCACTGGAACGCGCTTTCACGACTTTCTTCAGAGTCACTTTCACTGACCAGTAATAATACTGGCTTCGCGGCGAGGTGATTATTGCCTGCTGAACGTAATCTTTCGAGCAAAGCAAAGCCATCTATCGACAACTGCAATTCACAGATCACTACCGCTGCCTCAGCTCCAGTAGACGCCAATAAAGAATCCCATGCGGTCTCTGCATCATTGACATTGATAAGACTAAAATACTTTCCCAGTAGCTTACCGATCAATTTCACTGTCATCGCTGACTGTGCCACCAAAAGAACTGAAGGTTTAGTATTTACTTCGGACATGATTCATTTTTCTCCAAATATTTGGTCCGACTATAACGCATAAATTAAGCAAACTAGTGAAGAACTCGCATCTAGGACAATCGTGTCACATTAGTATCTAAATGAAGTCAGCGCCTTAGTTTTTTATGTGACTCTGATTTAGGAAAAAGTGAGCAATCCAATTGGCTAAGATTTGAGTATCCGCCAGCGAGTCCTCACCTTGCATACCCATTAATGCATCAGTTGCGACGGATTCTGGCACAATATTACCATTATAAATATCGATTAAGGCATGCTCATAAATTGCTTCAAACTCAGGATGTGCTTGAACCGACAGAATGGAATCACCATAGGTTAAACCCGCATAAGGACAAAAATCAGAGCTGAGAAAGACGGTCGATGCTGTTGGAAGCTGGCTAATTTGATCTTGATGAAAAGCGTAAATACTGATCTTTTTTGGTGCCGATGAGGGTGCAGCAGCCATCCATGATTGGGCAACATCAACCTTATATTGATGTAAACCAATACCCCAGCCTTTATCGGATTTGGTCACCGAGCCACCCAATGCCTGCGCAATGATTTGATGTCCAAAGCAAATACCAACCAGTGGCTTGTTCTCTTCATATAGGGTTCGGATGAAAGACTCCAATGACAACATCCAGTCGAGCTTTTCGTAAACGCCATGGCGTGACCCTGTGATCAACCAACCATCACAGTCATCAATAGAAGCCGGCATCTCACTATTAATAACCGAATATGTTCTGTAGGTTAGCCCACCATTAAATTTATCGAGCAAATCTGCTTTATCGAGTAAAGCGGCGAACATAACCGGGTAGGGATCAAATCGGTCTGCTACCTTTACATTCAGGAGGCCTGTTTCGAGTATGCCAATTTTCATTGATTTAGAGTCTTTCGGTTGAATGAGCTAAATTGTATAAGCTAGGTTAGAAGGCCTGGCTAGTTTGTCTGGTTAAGTGGACTAAACTAAAGTCCTAGTTTGTCCCGCGCAATATACCACCACGATCCTATCACTGACAAAGGCACTCGAAACAAACGTCCACCAGGCAATGGATAGAACGGCAAGTCACTAAAATGATTAAACTGTTCGGGATGCCCTTCGATGGCTTGCGCAATGAGCTTACCCGCTAGATGCGTTGCAGTCACGCCGTGCCCGCTATAGCCGTGAATGAAGAAAATATTCTCACCGATTTGACCGAAATGAGGGATCCGAGTCATCGTCAGCGCAAAGTTGCCACTCCAGGCAAAATCGATACCGACACCTGTTAATTCGGGAAATGTTTTTTCTAGATGGGGGCGTAGTTTATTCACAATGCTCGAAGGTTCAGCACCACCATAAGTCGACCCACCACCGAATAAAAGCCGGTGATCAGCTGTCATCCGGTAATAATCGAGCATATAGTTGGTATCTTCCACGCAAGTCTGACCTGGCATCAAACGCTGACAGACTGCCTCACCCAGCACCTCGGTGGTAATTATTTGGGTACTGACCGGCATAATTTTGTTTGCTATCTCTGGCACCACATCACCCAGATAAGCATTGCCACAGACGACGACCTTGCTGGCCGTAACCGAGCCGTGCGCAGTCTTCACTACTTGGCGGTCATTTAAAGGTTGAATGCCGATAACGGCAGATTGTTCGAAAATTGTACCACCCAGAGATTCGAAAGCAGCCGCTTCACCCTGACACAGATTGAGCGGATGAATGTGTCCGCCTCTGCGATCTAACAATCCACCAATATAGCGATCGGTGTTGATATGTTCACGGATCTGATTGGTATCCAGCATTTCCAGTTGATCATGACCATGCTTTAGCCAATTTCGACCCATAGCTTCGAGGCCTTTCAATTGTTTTGGTGTAAATGCTGCGAAGACATTGCCTGGCTTTAAGTCGCATTTGATATCGTATTTTTCGATTCGTTGCCGAATGATATCGCCACCCGTTAATGCCATTTGCCCAATCGCTTTCGCCGCATCGATGCCATAACGACCTTCAATTTCAATTAGATCACGACTAAACCCATTAACAATTTGACCGCCATTTCGTCCCGAGGCGCCCCACCCCACTCGAGAAGCCTCTACCATAACAACCTGATATCCACGCTCAGCTAGGTGCAAGGCCGAAGACAGACCGCTAAAGCCTGCACCGATCACACAAACATCAGCCTCTATGTCGGACTCTAATCGATTGCGCACGGATGGTGTATTGGCTGTCGCAGCGTAATAAGACTCAGTATGATCTGAGCTCAATGACCTAGACTGTTGCATGTTAATAATACTCTTTGGTAATTTTACTTTTTGTGATCACAATATTCTCGCATGATAAAAAGGGAAATGGTAGCCCTTATGGTTTGGGCGACTATTTCGTGATTAAATAAAACCTTCATTTTTGTTAAGTCATAACGCCATGAAACCCAAAAGTCTAGCAGACTTCGAATTGCTAATGCTGGAAAAACCAGATGCCCTTAAAACCAATCAATGGGTATATCAGTTATTACGCACCAACTTGTTATGCGGAAAAATAGAGCCAGGACTCCCCTTGACCATCAGAGGGCTGGCCGAAGCGCTGGGTGTTAGCCCAATGCCCGTACGTGAGGCATTGCATCGACTGGCCTGCGAAGGCGCGGTAGAAGTAAAAAACAACCGCCGTGTGATCGTGCCACAAATGACAGTGGAGAAATTCCATGAACTCTGTGAGCTACGTATTATGCTGGAGACACATGCCGCAGAAGGAGCATCACCCTATATTCGTGAACAGCATATCGACAAACTACAAGAGATTGACGCACGAATTGATTCCGCAGTTGAAAGAGGAGATAGCGTCAATACTAGCCTTAACAACCAGCAGTTTCACCGCACTTTGTATAGTGCTAACCCATTCCAGGTATCAATTCCATTGATCGAGAGCGTTTGGTTACAGCTCGGTCCATTTTCTCAAATTGCCATCGCAAAATTGGAAAAAACATATATTGTCGACCGTCATGTAGAGGCCATAAACGCGCTAAAACAACGCAATACGTTTGCCTTGCGGCGCGCCATTGAAGCCGATATTCGAGATGGAATAGCATCCATCAAGTCGGTAGAAGGTATTCATGGTTATTTTGAGGGAGATACTCGTTCACAGACATCTGGATAACACTCTTACTCTATTGACAAAGAAGATTGTGATCACGAAATTTGAACGTCGACCCAACCAAATACACCTAAATCATAACTTTATTATTTTTTTGTGATCACATAAAATGTTTTCTAGTCCTCATTATGAGATGTTCCTGAAAAAAATTTCATAAGAAATATTGCCAGAGAAAGATATGAAACAAGCTAAAAATAGCCAGTGCGTCCGAATAGTCGATGAGTTTCTCAACGCCAATCCTGAGATAGATGAAGTTGAAGTCCTCTCGGTCGATTTATGTGGCCATTTTTTTGGTAAGCGCTATCCCATATCGAAACTAAAGTCTTTTGCCAAAGATGGGCTGGCGATGCCAATGAGCATGTTTTTGCTCGACACATTAGGCATGTCATTGCCGGGGATTAGCTTTGGGGACGATGACGGTGACCCAGACGCCCATTTTTACTTGATTGCAGACAGCCTGTGTATAAATGATTGGGGCAGCAAACCCAGAGCCCAAATAATGGCAACATCTTTTCAGGGTGACTCGCCTACCTTTTTTGAACCTCGCAATATATTAGACACAATAGTAAAAGCCTATGCAGCGAAAAACTTACACCCAACGGTTGCCTTCGAACTAGAGTTCTTTTTGTTTAATAGTGAGCGTAATGCCAACGATTTAATCCGCCTGGTACGCAACCCAAAAACAGGCCGAATAGACACACCAACCGTTCTCTCGAGCAGTCGTATTTCAGACTTCGAGATCGTGATTGATGACATTATTCGTAGCTGCAATCTGCAGTCGATTGAAACGGGTGCAATTTCGGCAGAAATGGGTGCAGGACAGTTTGAAATCAACTTCAATCACCATGACAACGTATTGCGCGCCGCAGACGAGACCTGCCTTTTCAAGCGCATCGTTATCGAAGTAGCCAAAAAACATCACATGATGGCGAGTTTTATGGCTAAGCCCTTGCTCGACCAGCCAGGTAATGGTCTACATATGCACATTAGCGTTATGGATGAAAAGGGGCGTAATATTTTTGCCGATGGTGACCAGCCAGATCCAAAA